>URHQ01000056.1 GCA_900547655.1 uncultured Collinsella sp. | reverse complement strand
GAGATAGGCTCCGGTCTCGTGGGCTCGGAGATGTGTATAAGAGACAGTTGCTATGTTGCGTGTTTTGATATCCATGCGGACGAGTATAGCGCGGGACGCGATGGAGAGGCGTCGCTGTGGTCCGTAAGTTGTCGGGGCCCCGCATTGCGTGTGACGGGCTGCAGACTCGGTGCTTTGATTCCCGTCCATCAACTTGGCACCTTAGACGACAGAAACCCCGGCAGCTCTTCGCAACTGCCGGGGTTTCCGCGGAAAAGGGGGACATGATCCTCGAGCGAACGGCAAAGGGGCAAACCGTTTTCGCTCAACTGCTTTATGCCCCTCGGCTGGCGGCTCAATCAGCGCGTGCCGCGCCCACACAAAGCCGCTACACCTGTGACGGAGCTATGAAGTGGTATCTATTGCTGGCGCAGGCCATGCCAAGGAGTGTCCCAGATTGCCGGCAGATAAGGAACGTCCCTAGGTGCCGGTCGCGGGCGTGACTTTCGTCCCGTTTGATACTCCGCTGGCCTAGATGTTCGTCATGTGCGCCCGTAAACGTGGGACAATGGCGTTACTGGTATCACAGACAAAGGATGTGCCCATGAACGACCCCGTTGCCAAAACCTGTCGGCAGCGCCGCCTGTTTGCGCGATTTGCTTCCGTCTGCGCACTCGTCGCGCTTGCATTGCTGCTACTGCCCGCCGCCGCACACGCCGACGGTTATTCCATGACCCAGACCTATATCAGTGCCACGGTTGAGGCCGATGGATCGCTGACCGTTGTCGAGGGACGCCAGTTTGATTTCGACGACGACATCAACGGCGTGTTTTGGGAGATCAATACGGGCACCAACCAGCAGGGCGGCACGGCGGGCGTCGACGTGCTGAGTGTCGAGGAAGAGGACACCGCGTTTAACAAAGTCGATAGCGCGAACAAGGGCGACTCTGGCGTCTACACGGTCGAGCAGACCGGTGACGGCGTAAGGATTAAGGTGTTCAGCCCCCACGAGAGCGGCGACAGCGCGATCTATTACGTGAGCTACACCATGACCGGTGCGGTTATGAACTGGGCCGATACCGCCGAGCTCTACTGGAAGTTCGTGGGCGACGGCTGGTCTGCGGATTCCGACGATGTCGAGATGGAAGTGCGCTTCGCAAATGCCGCTGCCGGGACGGCGGCCGTCAAAGGCGATAACTTCCGCGCATGGGGTCACGGTCCGCTGACGGGCGACGTGTCGCTCGATGAGGACGAGCCCATGGTCACCTATACCATTCCCTGCGTGCATCAGGGCGAATTTGCCGAGGCACGCATCGCCTTCCCCAGCGACTGGGTGCCGCAGCTTGCCGCCTCGGGCGAAGAGCGCATGTCAACGATCCTGAGCGAAGAGAAGGAATGGGCCGACGAAGCTAACGCCCGCCGCGCTCACGCTCGCATGATTGCCAATGCACTTGCCGTGCTAAGTGTTGTTGCGGCGGTGGCCTTTACCGGCACAATCGTTATGCTCAAGCTGCGCAAGCGCAAGCCCAAGCCGCTTTTCCAGGACGAATATTTCCGCGATGTGCCCTCGGCCGACCATCCCGCCGTGCTTTCGGCCCTCATGAGCTGGAACGAGGTGCCCGATCAGGCATATATCGCCACGCTCATGAAGCTCACTGACGACCGTGTGATCAAGCTGGAGCAGGCGACCGTGACCAAGGCCAAGAAGGGTCTGTTGGGGCGTGAAAAAGAAGAGCAGACGTATCGCGTGACGGTGAGTGATGCGGGCTGGAAGTCGGCCAAGGGCATTGACCACATGGTGCTCAAAGTCTTCTTTGCCGGTACTAAGCCTGACGAGAACGGCGATCGCTCGCGCACGTTCGACGAGCTGCAACACTACGTCAAGCAGCACGCTACACCCGTGGGCGACAAGCTCGAGGACTATCAGAACACCGTTAAGGGCAAGCTGGCCGATAGCGAGTACGTTGCCTCGGACGGCATTGTTGCAATGGTGTTTTGCCTGGTTCTTGGTATCCTGATTGCCTTTGTTCCCGTGGGATCCATCTTCTTTACCGATGGCGCACAGGCGAACATTACCGCCGCGTTTATCTCGGTGCCGATTGTGCTGGTGGGTATCGGCGTGGGCCTTACGTTCCGCCGCTTTACGCCGGAGGGCGCCGAGGTGGCGGCTCGCTGCAAGGCACTTAAGCATTGGCTCGAGGACTTCACGCGTCTAAAGGAAGCCGTCCCCGGCGATCTGGTGCTGTGGAACAAGCTGCTGGTGATGGGCGTGGCGCTGGGTGTTTCCAAAGAAGTGCTGCGTCAGCTTGCCGAGGCCGTGCCGCCCGAGGTGCGCGAGGCCGACGGCTTCTATGACAATTATCCCTGCTACTGGTGGTACTACCATCATTACGGCAACGAGTCTCCGCTCGATTCGTTCGATGACGTGTATCACGAGAGCATCCGTGAGCTGGCGTCGAGCTCCGACAGCTCGGGCGGCGGCGGAGGCGGCGGCTTCTCTGGCGGCGGAGGCGGCGGCGGAACGTTCTAGCGAGTTCTGATTTTTGGGATGGATCTTCTCCGGCGACTGTTGGCGGAAAATCTATCCCATTTTTATGCTTTGAAATGGGTCTATCTTTCCGTTACGGATCCCCACACAGGGGGCAGTGGGCAAAAAATGCCAAATATGAGTACTGTTGCCATTATAGTGACATATATTTGCACTAAATAATGGGCTCCTAATGAGATTATCTCTCGTTAGGAGCCCATTTTATTGAACATTTGTGGAAATATGTCAGCTCGCCTGACTGGCTGCTATGTCTAAAAGCCTCTAAAATGCCCCAAATCGCTGCTACTAAAAAGGTAACAGTACTCATATTTGATGTTTTTTGCCCACAGCTATTTGCAGACCCCTCTATAGGGCGACGCCAACGAGGGTTTCGTCGACTGTGTTACCCAAGAATGTCCCCAACGACTAGGTGTGGTTGCTGCCAAGGAGTGTCCCGGGGTGCCGGCATAAAAGGAGCGTCCCTAACTGCCAGATTTAGGCTGTTAGATCGAGTTCGTAGAGGAAGCTTTCGCGCGGCATGTCGTGGCGGCGCTCTTCGCGGTTGGCGCGGTGCGTGGCCGTGCGCTTAAATCCGTGCAGCTCGTAGAACTTCCACGAGCAGTTGGAGTCGGTGTACAGGTGCGCCCTCGTCGCTCCAAGCGAGGACAGGTGCGAGACCGCGGCATCGAGCAGAACCGTGCCAACGCCCAGGCCATGGACATCGCGATCCACGGCAAGCAGCGTGACCTCGTTGTCGTGCGGCAACGGGCTGCTCTCGAGCAGGCGGTTGTTGGTTCGGATGGTTGCGCGCACAAACGAGAGATACTCGGCGCACGCATCGGGCTCTAGCTCACGCATCTGCGATAGCAGCGCGCGTTCGGTATCCATCCAATGCTCGTTGATAGTGGCGCCGGAGCTCTGTCCCGCACGCGCGAGCGAAATGCCACGCGCCTGACCGTCGATTACGGCAACCTGTGAAAACGTCGACGACGAAAGGCAATAGGCGAGGTCGCACGCGGCCTCAAGGCGGTTGTACTCATCGTTATCCGAATTGTTGTGCCAAAGCTGCTGCAGAATCAGCGCGATGGCGTCGAAGTCTTCGGTATCAAACGGTCGGTAGAGAACCCGCGAGACCATGGTGCCTCTTTCTTTTGCGGATGCATATCGAGCACAGTTCTACCACGCCATTGGCATCTAATTATGGTGCCCCTGTGTTCCATGAACTCACCGTGCCCGGTGCCATGCCCATCCCCTCCGCTCGCAAACTTTTTCTGCACATGCGCCCGTTGCGGGGTGCATCGATGCGCTCGATGCGCTACATTAAATCAGTATTTTCAATGCCGCTGCGCGAGCGCTGCAGATCGACGTATCACCGACTCACAGAGCACGGCGGCGTACCAGACAGGAGGACTGCATGGGATCTGATGTGAAGATCGCACGCGCGTTGATCTCGGTTACCGATAAGACGGGCGTCGTCGATTTCGCACGGACGCTGGTTGACGACTTTGGCGTCGAGATCATCTCTACGGGCGGCACGGCTCGTGCCATCGAGGACGCGGGCGTTCCCGTAACCCCCATCGAGGAGTTCACGGGCTATCCCGAGATGATGGACGGCCGCGTTAAGACCCTGCACCCCAAGGTTCATGGCGCGCTGCTGGCCCGCCGCGATTCCGAGCAGCACATGCAGGAGGCCGCTCAGCACGGCATTAAGCTGATCGACCTGGTCGTCGTCAACCTGTACGAGTTCGAGAAGACCGTCGCCAACCCCGAGGTCACCTTCGCGGACGCCATCGAGCACATCGACATCGGTGGCCCCTCCATGCTGCGTTCTGCCGCCAAGAACGCCACGAGCGTTACCGTCATTTCCGACCCGGCCGATTATGATGCCGTCCTGGCCGAGATGCACGAGACCGGTGGCTGCACCACGCTTTCCACCCGTCGTCGCCTGCAGGTGAAGGTCTACCAGACCACCGCCGCCTACGACACGGCCATCTCCCGCTGGCTCGCCGCCCAGGCAAGCGACGTGGCGGACACCTCTGCCAAGCTCGAGATTTCGCTGGAGAAGGTCGACGACCTGCGCTATGGCGAGAACCCGCAGCAGAAAGCCACAGTCTATCGCTTTGCCGAGGGCTGCGAGAACACCGCGAGCTCGCAGTTCCCGCTCGTGGGCTCCAAGCAGATCCAGGGCAAGCCGCTCAGCTACAACAACTATCTGGATGCCGATGCCGCCTGGAACCTGGTCCGCGAGTTCGACGAGCCGGCCTGCGTAATCCTCAAGCACCAGAACCCCTGCGGTTCCGCCGTTGCCGAGGACATCACGGCTGCCTACGACCGCGCTTTTGCCTGCGATCCCAAGAGCGCCTTCGGCGGCATCATCGCCTGCAACCGCGAGGTTCCCTTTGATCTGGTTGAGCACTTTGCCGATCAGAACAAGCAGTTCGTCGAGGTCATCATCGCCCCGAGCTACACCGCCGAGGCGCTCGAGCGCATGGCCAAGCGCCCCAACCTGCGCGTGTTGGCGACCGGCGGCGTGGACCACGGCGCTCAGGTGGAGCTGCGCTCCGTCGACGGCGGCATGCTGGTGCAGGAGGTCGACCACGTGACCGAGGATCCCGCGACCTTTACGTTCCCCACCGACCGCAAGCCCACCGACGCCGAGATGGCCGAGCTCGAGTTTGCCTGGAAGGTCTGCAAGGGCGTTAAGTCCAACGCCATCCTGGTCTCCAAGGGTAAGGCCGGCATTGGCATGGGCCCGGGTCAGCCTAACCGCGTTGACTCTGCGCTACTTGCCTGCGAGCGCGCCGAGGACTTCTGCGAGCGCGAGGGCGTGGAGAAGGGCGGCTTTGCCTGTGCAAGCGACGCGTTCTTCCCGTTCCGCGACAACGTCGACGTGCTTGCTGCACACGGCGTGACCTGCATCATCCAGCCCGGCGGCTCCAAGCGCGACGACGAAAGCATCCAGGCCTGCAACGAGCACAATATTGCTATGGTCTTTACCGGCGCCCGCCACTTCCGCCACTAAGTTCCGCCTTGGGACAAAATAATCTCCGCAAAAGACGGCTGCTCCGTTTGGAGGGCCGTCTTTTTGGTATAAGAGGACGGAATGACTAACACGAAAGGTATGACCATGCCCCAGATTGATGATGCCGAGCTGTTTGGCAATGCCGAGGATCAGCGTGCGTACGAGGACTTTTGCGCCAATCAGGAGGCGGTCGAGAAGTTTACGCTCGACAAGCCCGCGCTTGTCTGCCGTTGGCGCATGTCCAATAAAAAGGTGCCCATGCTCAACCGCCACATTCGCGCGCTGTCCGAGCGCCTGGTGCAGGGCGAGCCGCTTACCCATAACATGCTCAGCTGGGCCAAGCAGCACGTTGAGTGGTCGCTTGCCGAGGGCGATTACACCGCGCGCGACGGCGTGCTCATGCTGGTGATCGACGTTAACGGTAATGCCGCCATGACGGTGGGGGAGTACGAGCCGCTGGCCGACACGTCGGCCAAGGCGCTGCGTGCCCGTTCTGCCGAGGCTCGCTCCGAAGCCGACGAGACCGGCGTGGCGCCCGAGCTGCTCGCCGCCGTCAACAACGGCGAGCTTGCCTTTGTGGCGCCGGCGGACGAGTGCCTGTGCGGCACGGCGACGCTCATCGAGCAACTGGCCCAGACCAAGGGCATCCCGGTCACGCGCGTAGACATTCCCGCGCAGCTCAAGGGCGCCTTGTTCCTGGTGAGCGACGAGCACGGCGTGGTCCCCGCAATCGAGGCCGACGCCACCGAGGCCGACGCCGCCACGGTCGCCTTCTTCGCCGAAGGCTACGAAAAGCTCCGTGCCCGCCGCTAAATGATGTTTCTGGGACGGGGATTAAAAACTCATTTAATTCCCGTGCTCGTCGCGAGCGAGGGGCAAGCCTCTGCCGCTCGCGAACAGTTCTGTCACCTTGGTGCCGCGCGAGGCGCGTACCTGCGGCTCCGCGGTCATAATGGGGCAAGACAACCAAGAGGGGAGCGGAATCCATGGCGCTGATCTATGTCGTTGAGGACGACGAGCCCATTCGTCGTGAGCTTATCGACATCCTTGCCCGCGCCGGTTTTGAGGTCGAGGCATGCGAATCGTTTGAGCATGTCTCGCGCGATATTCTCGCCGCCGTGCCCGACCTGGTGCTGCTCGACCTCACGCTTCCCGTCAAGGACGGCCAGCATATCTGCCACGAGGTTCGCCGCGAATCCGAGGTTCCCATCATCGTCCTCACGTCGCGCACGACCGAGATTGACGAGGTCATGGCCATGACGCTCGGCGCGGACGACTTTGTTCCCAAGCCCTATAGCGCCCGTGTGCTCGTGGCGCGCATCAATGCCTTGCTGCGTCGCACCGCGGCGGCGGGCGAGCGCAGCACGCTCGTCCACAAGGGACTGGAGCTCGACCTCGCGCGCTCCATGGTCACCAACACGCAAACGGGCACCAGCACCGAGCTCACAAAAAACGAACTGCGTATTCTCTCGCTGCTTCTGAGCCGCGCGGGCAAGATTGTATCGCGCTCGGCCATCATGCAGGATCTGTGGGACTCCGACGCCTTCGTGGACGACAATACGCTTACCGTCAACATCAACCGCCTGCGCACCACGCTCGAAAAAATCGGCATCAAGGGGTATTTGACGACGCACCGCGGCCAAGGCTATTCGGTCTAGGGGCCGGCTATGTCGTTTGCCAAGTTCTTTAAAGACGCGCTGCTTCCCGTCGCCGTGTGGACGTGCGGCGTGCTGCTGAGCTGCTTTGTGCTGACGGTCGCCGGCGCACCCGTTTCTATCGTGGTCGTGGCTGTTGGCGTGTCCTTTATCTTCGGTATGCTCGGCATCGTGATCGAGTACGCGCGCCGTCGTCGTTTTCTGCGCCAGCTGGAGCGTGCGGCAGAGGAGCTCGAGAGTCCCGCATGGGTGCAGGAGATGGTGCAATGCCCGACCTATGCCGAGGGCGAGCTCGAGTACGAGGTCTTGCGCCGGGTGGGCAAGGCGGCATGCGACGAGGTTGCCGAAGGCCGGCGTCAGACCGATGACTATCGCGACTACATCGAGAGCTGGGTCCACGAGGCCAAGCTGCCCCTGGCGGCGGCCCATCTGATTTTGGAAAACCTGGATGGCAGCGAAGACGACCTGTCGCGTGTGGATGACCTGGGTCGCGAGCTGGCTCGCGTGGAACGCTATATCGACCAGGCGCTGTACTACGCGCGCTCGGAAGTCGTGGAGCGCGACTACCTGATTCGCCGCTGGGATCTCAAGACTTTGGTGACGGGCGCGATTAAAGCCAACGCGCGCGAGCTCATTGCGGCACACGTGGCGCCGGTGTGCGAGAACCTCGACTTTGAGGTCTTTACCGACGAGAAGTGGCTCGAGTTTATTCTGGGCCAGCTCATTCAGAACAGCATTAAATATGCGTGCGAGGACGGCGCGAAGATCGTGTTTTCGGGCGCGTTGCTGGACGAGGGCCTGGCAAGCGAGCGCATCGAGCTTACCGTTGCGGACAACGGCTGCGGCGTGAGCGCGGCCGACCTGCCGCGTGTGTTCGAGAAGGGTTTTACCGGCGACAACGGCCGCACCACCAAGCGCGCAACGGGCATCGGTCTCTATCTGGTGGCGCGTCTGTGCTCCAAGATGGGCATCGACGTCACCGTGGCATCCGACTCCGGCAAAGGCTTCGTCGTAACATTCGCCTTCTCAACCAACAAGTTCCAATACTTCGAGTAACGCACACGGCAAACGCCCGTCCAAACAAAACGTGCCGCCCCAAACGGGGCGGCACACCATTTTTCCATCAGCCAACTCGCTGAAGTACGGTGACGAAGGCGCAAGGCCGGGAGGGGTTATCTAAGCCGACATCCCGCAGCCGCGAAGCGGCGAGGACGTCGGCGTGATAACCCCGCAGGCCTTGCGCCGGCGGGAAGGAACCTACTTCACGACCAAGATGTCGCAGTCCGTATTGCGCAGCAGGAACGTCGAAATCGAACCCAGCAGCGCATACTTGATCGAGGACAGGCCGCGGGCGCCGCAGAGCACCAGGTCGGGCTTAACCACGTCGAGCATCTCGTCCTTGAGCGTCTCGCGAATACGGCCGGCGCGAATCATGACCTCGACCTCGGGAATATCGGGATTGGCCTTGGCCTCTTCGAGCTGCTTGGCGATGGAGTTCTTAAATGCCTCCTCTAGGCCGTTGACCAGATCGACCGGATAGGAACCGGCGCTCTCGAGCGCCGTGGAATCGATAACGTGGCCGATGATTAGCTTGGCGCCGTTGTTCGCGGCGACCTTGATGGCGCGTGCGAGCACAAAATCCTGCTGCTCAGTACCGTCGAGTGAAACAAATACCTTGGTGTAGCCCTCGTTCATGGTTTCCTCCTTGGTCTATCGCACGGGCGCGGGGCTCGTGCATCGGGCGGGCGCGGGCGCGTTGGCCGCCGGACACTTTATCTTGTTGCAGTTATACCCAAGGATTTGGGTTTGACCGCTCGCAATTCTGTGAACGGGCGAGTTTTTTGGTAAGAGCAGGCGCGGTCGCACCGCCAACGGTTGATAATGGGACCTCGCCCGCATCGTCCGCAGAACATCTACCGGCGGGTGTCTAATGAGGGGGTCCCTTTGGATATCATCGAGCTTCTAAAATCTGCCTTCATGGGCCTGGTCGAGGGCATCACCGAATGGCTGCCTGTTTCGTCGACGGGTCACATGATCTTGGTGGACGAGTTCGTCAAGATGAACGTGAGCGAGACGTTCTGGAATATGTTCCTGGTCGTGATTCAGCTTGGCGCCATTTTGGCCGTCTGCGTCCTGTTCTTCTACGACCTTAACCCGTTTTCTCCCAGCAAGGGCAAGGAGGGCCGTCGCCGCGACACCTGGGTGCTGTGGGGCAAGATTGTGCTCGGCTGCATTCCCGCCGCGGCGATCGGTCTGCCGCTCAACGACTGGATGGAGGAGCATTTCTACAATGCTCCCGTCGTGGCGTTGGCGCTCATTGTGTACGGCGTGCTGTTTATCGTGATTGAGAACTGGCGCGCGAACAAGCGCGACCGGGCCGCTCTTGCCGGTTCGTTTGGTTCTCGTGCTGTGGCGCCGGGTGGACGCCCCGCCGGTGCGCACTTTGCGGCGCCCGCCGCGGCTACCGCTGAGGATGAGGACGATGACGAGAATCTGGACTTTGGCTCCATCGCCACGCTCGAGGACCTGAGCTGGAAGACTGCGCTGGGTATCGGCTGCTTCCAGGTGCTTTCGCTGGTGCCTGGTACGTCTCGCTCCGGTTCTACCATCATCGGCGGCCTGCTTTTGGGCTGTACGCGTTCGGTGGCGTCCAAGTTTACGTTCTTCCTGGCCATCCCTGTCATGTTTGGCGCGAGTGCACTCAAGCTGGTCAAATACTTCATCAAGGGCGGCACGTTCGGCGCCAACGAGGTCGCTATCTTGGGCGTGGGCTGCGTTGTGGCCTTTGTGGTTTCGCTCATCGCCATCAAGTGGCTCATGGGCTTCGTCCGCCGTCACGACTTCAAGTGCTTCGGTGTTTACCGCATCATCCTGGGCGTCGTAGTGCTCGCATACTTCTTCGTTCTGGAGCCTATGCTCGGCCTGTAACTTGGTTGACGCCGCGCGGCGGCCAGGGAGACAACTTGTCATTCGAAGGGGGCGGCATGACCAAAAGGTCTATGCCGCCCCCTTTTCATGCCAATTTGTTCGCCCCGGCCGCCGCTCGCTGCTGCTGCCATGACATCGGCGGTTTCGTGATTGCCAATAGATTGGTGCAAAGTAACCTGACCCCATTGCGCCAAATCCGCTGGGCGGGCCCGATTGTGGCGGACGGAGTCGTGGTGTGATTTGCGTCGGTGTCCGCGCGGCTCGGTATACTGGTACGGCTCAAACTATGGCGCCGCCCGCAGGCGCGCCGTCCGTCAGATGAGGAGTCGCCCATGACCCAGCCCTTGCCCTGGGAAAAGAACGCCGCGGTACCCGTGCCGCCCACGCCGGAACCCGTGCCGCTCGATGCATACACCGCCCCCGCTGCGCCGGAGCCCGAGCTCGTTCCGCTCGACATCTACGACGCTCCCGCGCCGGCACCCAAACCCGCCAAGCCGCTCGTCGACCTCGACAGCCTTAATCCCGCCCAGCGCGAGGCGGTCCTGACCACCGAGGGTCCGTTGCTGGTCCTTGCCGGCGCCGGCTCGGGCAAGACCCGCGTCTTGACCTTTCGCATCGCACATATGCTCGGCGACCTGGGCGTTAAGCCCTGGCAGATCCTTGCCATCACGTTTACCAACAAGGCCGCGGCCGAGATGCGCGAGCGTCTGGCGGCACTCATCCCCAGCGGTACCCGCGGCATGTGGGTGTGCACCTTCCATGCTATGTGCGTGCGCATGCTGCGCGAGGACGCTGACCTGCTGGGCTACACCGGTCAGTTCACCATCTACGATGACGACGATTCCAAGCGCATGGTGCGCGATATTATGCAGGCGCTCGGTATCGAGCAAAAGCAATTCCCCATCAACATGATCCGCAGCAAGATCAGTTCGGCCAAAAACGCCATGATCGGCCCCGAGGACATGCTTAAATCCGCCGACAGCCCCAACGACAAAAAGGCCGCGCAGGTCTACTTGGAGCTGGAACGTCGCCTGCGCGCCGCCAACGCGATGGACTTCGACGACCTGCTCGTGCGCACGCTCGAGCTGCTGCGCACCCGCCCCGAGGTGCTCGACAAGTACCAAGAGCGCTTCCGCTACATTAGCGTCGACGAGTATCAGGACACCAATCACGTCCAGTACGAGATCGCCAACCTGCTGGCCGCCAAGTACCAAAACCTCATGGTCGTGGGCGACGATGACCAGTCCATTTATAGCTGGCGTGGCGCCGACATCACCAACATCCTGGACTTTGAACAGGACTTTAAAAACTGCAAGACCGTTAAGCTGGAGCAGAACTACCGCTCCACGGGCCATATCCTGAGCGCCGCCAACGCCGTGGTGCGCCACAACTCGCAGCGCAAGGACAAGCGCCTGTTTACGGCCGAGGGCGATGGCGAGAAGATCCAGGCCTTCCAGGCGAGCGATGAGCGCGATGAGGGCCGCTGGATTGCCGGCGAGATCGAAAAACTGCATGCCAAAGGCACGAGCTACGACGATATCGCCGTGTTCTACCGCACCAACGCCCAGTCGCGTATCCTCGAAGATATGTTCCTGCGCGCAGGCGTGCCCTACAAGATCGTGGGCGGCACGCGATTCTTCGACCGTGCTGAGATCCGCGACGTCATGGCCTACCTTAAGATGATCGTGAACCCGGCCGACGAGATGAGCGTCAAGCGCGTCATCAACACGCCGCGCCGCGGCATCGGCTCCACCTCGATCCAAAAGATCGAGCAGCTGGCGCGCGACAATCGCTGCTCGTTCTTTCAGGCCTGCGAGATCGCAACAGCCGAGACAGGCATGTTTAGCGCCAAGGTGCGTAACGGCCTGTCGAGCTTTGTGGCGCTGGTGCGCGAGGGCCGTCGCATGGACGGCGAGCTCAAGGACGTCGTCGAGATGATTGTCGACAAGACGGGCCTGCTGCAGGCGTTCCGCGCCGAGGGCACCATGGAGTCCGAGAGTCGCGCCGAGAACATTCAGGAATTCTTGGGCGTCGCAGCCGAATTTGAGGAGACGCACGAGGATATCGAGGGTACGCTCGAGAGCTTGGAAGAGCTGCGCGCGGCCGGTGTTGCCGATGTGCCCGCCGGCGCCGAGCCCGAGCCCGTTGTGGTGAGCGCGCCTGCGCCCGAGCCCGGCCCGTCTGCGCCCGTGTCTTCGTTTGAGGCGCTCGTTGGCGCGCGTGATGCCGCGGGTTCCAATCCGCTCGATAGCCTGGCGGCCCCGGCGCTCTCGCCGCAGGATGCCCTGGCCGCCGCCATCGCGGGCAACGCGTATGCCGCGCCGACGGGGATGCCGGCGGGTGCCGTGCATGCCGACGAGATTGAGCGCACCTATGGTCCGCTCACCTGTAAGGCGCTACCGGCACTCATGGAGTGGCTGGCCCTGCGCTCCGACTTGGCTGTCTCTTATACACATCTCCCAG
>URHQ01000055.1 GCA_900547655.1 uncultured Collinsella sp. | reverse complement strand
GGCCCGAAAGAAAGGTAGGAGGCCATGACGAAAGGTCTGCACGTGCCTTCCGAGATCGGCAAGCTCAGGAAGGTCTGCCTGCACCGTCCCGGCGACGAGCTCCTCAACCTGCCGCCCGACGAGCTCGAGCGACTCCTGTTCGACGACGTCCCGTTCCTGGAGGTCGCACAGCAGGAGCACGACACCTTCGCCCAGATCCTGAGGGACCAGGGCGTGGAGGTCCTCTACCTCGAGAACCTCGTCGCCGAGGTGTTCGACCAGGTCCCCGGCGCCCGCGCCGAGTTCACCGACCAGTACATCGCCGAGGCCGGCATCCGCGGCCAGCACATGCCGCAGATCGTCCGCGAGAAGCTGGACTCCATCGAGGACAACCTCGAGTTCGTCAAGAAGACCATGGCCGGCATGACCAAGGCCGAGATCGACCTGCCCCTCACGGCGTCCACGACCCTCGACTCCCTGGTCAACTCCGAGTCCGAGTCCGACCTGATCATCGACCCGATGCCCAACCTCTACTTCACCCGCGACCCGTTCGCGGTCGTCGGCGAGGGCGTCAACCTCAACCGCATGTACTCGGTCACCCGCAACCGCGAGACCCTGTACGGCAAGTACGTCTTCAAGTACCACCCCGACTACAAGGACGTCTCCCTGTACTTCCGCCGCGACTGCCAGTTCCACACCGAGGGCGGCGACGTGCTGAACATCAACGAGAAGACCCTCGCCGTCGGCATCTCCCAGCGCACCCAGGCCGCAGCTATCGACGTCATGGCCCAGAACATCTTCTGGAACTCCGACTCCAAGGTCGAGCGCATCCTGGCCTTCGACATCCCGGTCTCGCGCGCCTTCATGCACCTCGACACGGTCTTCACCCAGATCGACGTCGATAAGTTCACGATCCACCCCGCCATCATGGGGACCCTGCGCGTCTACGAGCTGACCGCCGGCAAGAACCCGGGCGACGTGAACATCCGCCTGATCGAGGACACCCTCGAGCACGTCCTGGAGGACGCCACCGGCGTCGACCAGGTCAAGCTGATCCCCTGCGGCGGCGGCGACCCGATCGCGGCCTCCCGCGAGCAGTGGAACGACGGCTCCAACACCCTGTGCGTCGAGCCCGGCAAGATCTGCGTCTACGCCCGCAACACCGTCACCAACGACGTGCTGTACAAGGAGGGCCTGGACCTTCTCGTCGTGCCCTCCGCCGAGCTCTCCCGCGGCCGCGGCGGCCCGCGCTGCATGAGCATGCCCTTCTGGCGCGAGGACCTCTAAGGTCTTCAAGGACCCGTACAGGTCATAATACATACATCTAGCTGCCATTAGATGTCTCCCATTGGGGCGGTGCGGGTTTTCGCACCGCCCCAATCTTGTATGAGGAACGTCAACACGATTGGATGACTGCTTTTGTAAGGAGCCTGGCCATGGACATCAAGACGATTGGCGTTGAGGAATGGCTCAACGTTTGGGAGAAGAGCGCCACGTGGGACATCGCCCAGTCGACGATCTCGTCGCTCACCATGGGCGAGCTGCGCGCGCTCGATGAACAGGACGGCGCCACGTTCTACGAGCGCCTGGACCGCGAGAAGATGAACTACGGCTGGATCGAGGGCTCGCCGGAGTTTAAGGCCGAGGTTGCCAAGCTGTATCGTCGGGAGGTCAATCCCGATCACATTCTGCAGACCAATGGCTGCACGGGCGCTAACCTCAACGCCATCATGGCTGTGGTCGAGCCCGGCGACCATGTTATCGCCGAGTGGCCCACCTACGCGCCGCTCTACGAGATTCCGCGCACGCTGGGCGCCGAGGTCGAGTATTGGGAGCTTCGCGAGGAACTCGGCTGGAAGCCCGATATCGAGGAACTCAAGCGCTTGGTGCGTCCCAACACCAAGCTTATCTGCATAAACAACGCATCTAACCCCATCGGTACTGTGCTCGATGCCGATATGCTCGGCCAGATTGCCGAGATCGCCCGCTTGGTGGGCGCCTACGTGCTGTGCGACGAGGTATATCTGCCGCTCGAAAACACTGAGTCCTTTATGTCGATGGTCGACGTGTACGAGAGGGCCATTGTCACCAACTCGTTGTCGAAGACCTATTCGACACCTGCGGCCCGCGTGGGCTGGGTCCTGGCCGACAAAGAGGTGTCCAACCGCATCCGTACCTATCGCGATTACACCATGATCTGCGGCGGCGTGTTCAACGATGCTCTGGCGACCTATGTGCTTGAGCACAAGGATAAGATTCTCGAGCGCAATCGCAAGATCGTGTTTGGCAACCGCGATATCGCGCAGGCTTGGATCGATACGCAGCATCGCGTTTCCTGGACGGCCCCGCAGGGCGTGTCCACCTCGTTTATCCAGCTGGATATTCCCGAGGATGACGAGGAGTTCTGCAGGCGCCTGCTGTCCGAGAGGGGAGTGCTGCTGGTCCCCGGTAGCCGTTTTGAGCTTCCCTGCGGCGCACGCCTGGGCTACTGCGCGAGCGAGGACGTTCTGCGCGAGGGCCTGAGGCTTTTGGGCGAGGCACTGGCGGAGTTCGATCGCTAGGATTCCGATGGTCTTCGGGGGCCTTATCCAAATTAGCCGAAGATAATCGAAAACGGACCCGTTTCCCTAGGGGAAGCGGGTCCGTTTTTCTATACCGAGAAGTCAAGTTGTTACAAATGGGGCCGTAAAGCGAGGCGGTATCCGCTGGGCCTTATACTGAGTTTCCGGTGAACGGTATCAAGCGTCTGGTAAACGGTAATTTATTTATCAGAAATGAATAGGACAAACTTTTTTCTGAATAAAAATGAAAATGGTTGAGACGCGGTGTGAACCGCTAATTCTATTCATAGCTTTATTGGAAATATGCAATTTGAGGGTGGTTTAATAAAGTTTAGTTCCATTTGCTATCTGGATTGAAAACGCGTTTAAGCACGTAAATAAACTTTATTAAATCAAAGTGTGCCATGTGTGAAGTATATGTGTATGCCGTTCACCCCTCATATAAAACCGTTCGGGGGCGAGGTGGAAGTATGGACTGATTTTGGATATAAATATGTCGTCAGCAATAACGCCTCACACGGAGGGGCGCTAACGAATCGGCCCTGACAAGGGCCCGAAAGAAAGGTAGGAGGCCATGACGAAAGGTCTGCACGTGCCTTCCGAGATCGGCAAGCTCAGGAAGGTCTGCCTGCACCGTCCCGGCGACGAGCTCCTCAACCTGCCGCCCGACGAGCTCGAGCGACTCCTGTTCGACGACGTCCCGTTCCTGGAGGTCGCACAGCAGGAGCACGACACCTTCGCCCAGATCCTGAGGGACCAGGGCGTGGAGGTCCTCTACCTCGAGAACCTCGTCGCCGAGGTGTTCGACCAGGTCCCCGGCGCCCGCGCCGAGTTCACCGACCAGTACATCGCCGAGGCCGGCATCCGCGGCCAGCACATGCCGCAGATCGTCCGCGAGAAGCTGGACTCCATCGAGGACAACCTCGAGTTCGTCAAGAAGACCATGGCCGGCATGACCAAGGCCGAGATCGACCTGCCCCTCACGGCGTCCACGACCCTCGACTCCCTGGTCAACTCCGAGTCCGAGTCCGACCTGATCATCGACCCGATGCCCAACCTCTACTTCACCCGCGACCCGTTCGCGGTCGTCGGCGAGGGCGTCAACCTCAACCGCATGTACTCGGTCACCCGCAACCGCGAGACCCTGTACGGCAAGTACGTCTTCAAGTACCACCCCGACTACAAGGACGTCTCCCTGTACTTCCGCCGCGACTGCCAGTTCCACACCGAGGGCGGCGACGTGCTGAACATCAACGAGAAGACCCTCGCCGTCGGCATCTCCCAGCGCACCCAGGCCGCAGCTATCGACGTCATGGCCCAGAACATCTTCTGGAACTCCGACTCCAAGGTCGAGCGCATCCTGGCCTTCGACATCCCGGTCTCGCGCGCCTTCATGCACCTCGACACGGTCTTCACCCAGATCGACGTCGATAAGTTCACGATCCACCCCGCCATCATGGGGACCCTGCGCGTCTACGAGCTGACCGCCGGCAAGAACCCGGGCGACGTGAACATCCGCCTGATCGAGGACACCCTCGAGCACGTCCTGGAGGACGCCACCGGCGTCGACCAGGTCAAGCTGATCCCCTGCGGCGGCGGCGACCCGATCGCGGCCTCCCGCGAGCAGTGGAACGACGGCTCCAACACCCTGTGCGTCGAGCCCGGCAAGATCTGCGTCTACGCCCGCAACACCGTCACCAACGACGTGCTGTACAAGGAGGGCCTGGACCTTCTCGTCGTGCCCTCCGCCGAGCTCTCCCGCGGCCGCGGCGGCCCGCGCTGCATGAGCATGCCCTTCTGGCGCGAGGACCTCTAAGTCTTTCCGTTTCCGGTGCGGTCCCCCTACAACCGCACCGGTTTCGCCCGTCAAACGGGCAACACTAATACTTACGTAATTCATTTTTTCGAAAGGATACGAACCATGGGTGTTAACCTCTCCGGCCGTAGCTTCCTCAAGCTCCTCGACCTCTCCACCGAGGAGATCGAGTACTTGCTCAAGCTTTCCAAGAACTTCAAGGACATGAAGCGCGCTGGCGTTCCGCACCGCTATCTCGAGGGCAAGAACATCGTCCTGCTCTTCCAGAAGACCTCCACTCGTACCCGCTGCGCCTTCGAGGTCGGCGGCATGGATCTGGGCATGGGCGTCACCTACCTCGATCCCGGTTCGTCGCAGATGGGCAAGAAGGAGTCCATCGAGGACACCGCCCGCGTTCTCGGCCGCATGTATGACGGCATCGAGTTCCGTGGCTTTGCACAGGACGACGTCGAGGAGCTCGCTGCCAAGTCCGGCGTGCCCGTGTGGAACGGCCTGACCACCGAGTGGCACCCCACCCAGATGCTCGCCGACATCCTGACCGTCCAGGAGAACTTCAACTACGACATCAAGGGCAAGACCCTCGTCTTCATGGGCGACTGCAAGAACAATGTCGCTCGCTCCCTCATGGTTGTCTGCTCCAAGCTCGGCATGAACTTCGTGGCCTGCGGCCCCGAGGAGTGCATGCCCGCTGACGACGTCATCGAGGCCTGCAAGCCCATCGCCGAGGCTAACGGCTGCACCATCAAGCTGACCACTGACGTCAAGGACGGCGTCACCGGTGCCGACGTTATCTACACCGATGTGTGGGTCTCCATGGGCGAGCCCGACGAGGTCTGGGCCGAGCGCATCGCTCAGCTCACCCCGTATCGCGTTACCTCCGAGGTCATGGCTATGGCCAACCCAGGTGCCATCTTCCTGCACTGCCTGCCTAGCTTCCACGACACCAACACCACGATTGGCGCCGAGAAGTGCGAGCAGTTCGGCATCACCGAGCAGGAGGTCACCGACGAGGTCTTCGAGAGCCCCGCTTCCAAGGTCTTCGACGAGGCCGAGAACCGCATGCACACCATCAAGGCTGTCATGTACGCCACGCTCAAGTAAGAGCATCTAGCATCTCGCTCGGGGTGTATTGCTGCACACCCCGAGCGGCTTTGTCTGGTAAATATCTCGCGTCGGGCGGTGGGCACGGCACGGAAGATCCGCTTCGCGCGAGAAAGTTAAATGATTTATGAAGGGGGGATGAGAACCATGACTGAGACCGCTAAGAAAAAGCGCGGTATGCCTTCATCGTTCACCATTCTTCTAGCTCTGCTGGCAATTGTTGCAGTGATTACCGTTATCGTCTCCGGCACGTCCGGCGGCGCGGTTACTGCCGCCCGTCTGAGCGATTTCTGCACCGCCCCGATTAAGGGCTTCGCTGACGCTCTGCCCGTCTGCCTCTTCGTTATGATCCTGGGCGGCTTCCTCGGCATGATGACCGAGACCGGCGCTCTGGACAACGGTATCGCCGTCCTGGTGCAGAAGCTTAAGGGTAACGAGATCATGCTCATTCCCGTGCTGATGCTCATCTTCTCCCTCGGTGGTACCACCTATGGTATGTGCGAGGAGACCGTTCCCTTCTACGCCCTGCTCGCCGCTACCATGATGGCCGCTGGCTTCGACCCCATGGTCGGCGCCGCTACCGTCCTGCTCGGTGCTGGCTGCGGCTGCCTGGGCTCCACGGTTAACCCGTTCGCCGTCGGCGCTGCCGTCGACGCTCTGACCGGCGTTGGCATTGAGGTCAACCAGTCCATCATCATCGGCCTTGGTGCCGTCCTGTGGATTGTCACTACCGCTATGTCCATTGTCTTCGTGATGAACTATGCCAAGAAGGTCAAGGCTGACAAGGGTTCCACCATCCTGTCGATGCAGGAGCTCAAGGACGCCGAAGAGGCTCACGGCAAGGCTGCTTCCGAGGTCCACAAGGAGGTCAAGCTCACCGGTCGTCAGAAGGGTGTTCTGATCGCCTTCGCCTTCACCTTCGTCGTCATGATCGTCGGCTTCATTCCGCTGGCCGACCTCAACGAGGGCGTCGCCAACTTCTTCGACGCTGGCGCTGTCTACGACGCCGACGGTAATGCCGTCGTCCAGGGCTGGTCTGCCCTGATCACCGGCCTGCCCATTGGCCAGTGGTACTTCGACGAGGCTTCCACCTGGTTCTTCCTCATGGCCGTCCTGATCGGTATCATCGGTGGCCTGTCCGAGAAGCAGATCGTTAACACCTTCATCACCGGCGCTGCCGACATGATGTCCGTTGTTCTCGTCATCGCCCTCGCCCGTGGTATCTCCGTCCTCATGGCTAACACCGGCCTCGACGTCTTCGTCCTCGACGCTGCCGCCAATGCCCTGGCTGGCCTGTCCGGCGTGATCTTCGCTCCCATGAGCTTCCTGGTCTACTTCGGCCTGTCCTTCCTGATCCCCTCGACCTCCGGTATGGCCACCGTCTCCATGCCCATCATGGGACCGCTGGCTGTTAAGCTTGGCTTCTCGCCTGAGGTCATGGTCATGATCTTCTCCGCCGCCATCGGTGTCGTGAACCTGTTCACCCCGACCTCCGGCGCCATCATGGGCGGTCTCGCCCTGGCCAAGATCGAGTGGACGACCTGGCTCAAGTTTGCCCTTAAGCTCATCGTCGCGCTCTCCGTCGTCTGCGCCATCATCCTGACCGTCGCTTGCGTGTTGATCTAAGTACCCAACGGGTACCCCACGGAAACCTTGACGATCCTGTAAAGGATCATCTGGTCATCGTCTGTCCGGTGGGGTCAACCCACCGGTAGACTCCTACCTTTAGCCCCCTCCCGTTCCGTGCGCGGGAGGGGGCGCTCTCATGTTGCGCGGTTCTACGAACCGCGCAACCAGTCGACGCTGCGCGCCGCCCAGGACGACAATTTGTCATTCAAAAGGCAAGGCATGACCAAAAGGTCTATGCCTTGCCTTTTTCATGCCAACTTGTACGTCCTGGACGTCGCTCGCTGACTTATGCTCAACCTGCGACGTTTCTGTTGTTGGTGCAAAGGGGTCAGGTTACTTCGCGCCAAAAGGGGAAGTTGCGGTGGAATAGTTCCTGTTTGGCCGTCTTGAGGGGTTAAACAGGAACTATTCCACCGCAAATTATCGATGGCGTGTTTGGTTGGTGCCTGTTGATGGTCTGGGTATCGGGGAGGGCGGGCTCCGTTATAATCGCCTAGAACATTAAATGGAAACGGGACGGGAGCCATATATGCGCCAGGGTTTCGACAACGCGAAGTATATCGAGCTGCAGGCCGCTCATATTAAGGAGCGCATCTCGCAGTTTGGCGGCAAGCTGTATTTGGAGTTTGGCGGCAAGCTGTTTGACGACTATCACGCGAGCCGCGTGCTGCCGGGTTTTGAGCCGGACAGCAAGTTTCGCATGCTCAAGAGCATTGCCGACGACGTCGAGGTCATCATCGCCATTAACGCGAACCACATCGAGAAGAACAAGGCTCGCGGTGACCTGGGTATTACCTATGACGAGGACGTCTTGCGCCTGGTCGACCTGTTCCGCGGCAACGGTTTTGCTGTCGCGGCCGTGGTTATCACCCAGTACGCCGGCCAGCCCGCCGCCGATGTGTTCCGCAATCGCCTGAACGCGCTCGGCATTCCTGCCAAGCTGCACTATCCCATCGAGGGCTATCCGCACGACGTCGACCTGATCGTGTCCGACGACGGCTATGGCAAGAACGAGTTTGTCGAGACCACTCGTCCGCTCGTCGTCGTGACAGCGCCCGGCCCTGGCTCGGGCAAGCTCGCCACCTGCCTGTCTCAGCTCTATCACGAGCACAAGCACGGCACCGCCGCCGGCTACGCCAAGTTTGAGACTTTCCCGGTCTGGAATCTGCCCCTCACGCACCCAGTCAATATCGCCTATGAGGCCGCCACGGCCGACCTCGACGATGCCAACATCATCGATTCCTTCCACTTGGAGGCCTACAACAAGACCACGGTCAACTACAACCGTGACGTCGAGGCTTTCCCAGTGGTCCGTGCCCTGATGGAAAAGATCCTGGGCAAGAGCCCCTACCAGAGCCCCACCGACATGGGCGTCAACATGGTCGGTTTTGCCATCACCGATGACGATGCCTGCCGCGACGCTTCCAAGATGGAGATCGTCCGCCGCTACTTTACCGCGGTCGAAAATGTGCGCCGTACCGGCGTGGGCGATGAGCAAGTCGACCGTCTCAAGATCATTATGAAGAAGGCTGGTATCGACAAGAATTACTCGCCGGCACGCTCGGCCGCCCTTACCAGGGAGCAGCTGACGGGTGGCCCCGTAGGCGCCATGGTCATGCCCGACGGCTCCGTGGTGACCGGCAAGACTTCCACGCGCCTGGGCGCCGCGAGCTCGCTCATCATGAATGCACTTAAGCATGTCTCGGGCGTTGACCTTGAGCTCGAGGTCATTAGCGATGAGGCGATCGAGCCTATCAGCAAGCTCAAGACGCATTTCCTGGGTAGCAAGAACCCGCGCCTGCACACCGACGAGACGCTTATGGCGCTCTCGATCACCTCAGCAACGAGCGAGACGGCGGCCCGCGTCCTTTCGGGCCTGGAGCAGCTGCGTGGCTGCGATGCCTTCTTTAGCGTGATCATCTCGCCGACGGACGAGACGGTGCTGCGCAAGCTGGGCATCAACGTGTGCTGCGAGCCTAAGTTCGAGCGCCGTGGCTTCTTCCACCGCTAAGCCTGGATAAATTGGTCTGAAAGGGGCGCATCGGATATACATTCGGTGTGCCCCTTTTATCAACAAAGCTACCGTTTAACCTAAAATTAGGCCGTTTACCTGCCTATAAGCGATTTGGGCGGTATACAATAACCCTAATTGTTTCATCCTTTTGCGGGGATGCCGCATGATGGATGTTGCCGGCCATCATGGGGTGTGCCGGTCGCGCACGGTGCAAGTGATGCCCGTGCCCGGTTTGAGGAGGCTGCCATGGCTGGCAAGGGTCGTGCGAGTGTCAACGATATGAAGCGTGTCGAGGTGCAGGTGCTGATGGAGATTGCACAGCAGTCCGAAGACAACGGCGGATTTTATGGCTTTTCGCGAAAGACGCTTGCCGAGCGTGTGGGGGTGTCTCCGTATCGCGCCCGCGCGGCAATTGAGCGCTTGGAATCCGAAGACATCATTGAGGTCGTCTCGCGCTACAGCGACGACGGCGGCCAGCTCGCAAATGGTATTTGTCTTACGGAGCGTGGCGAATGGTATCTAGAGGGCATCCGTGTCGGTATGCTCGTGCAGGACTTGATCAAGGACGAAGTCGCCGATCGATAACAGCGTGCATACATAGTGGAAACGACGCCGCCTGGGCAACCGGGCGGCGTTTTGTTTCGAGATGGAGAAATGCGATTGCGCGTAAGAAAAATTGTGTGCGACGCGCGTCGCGAGTATTACAATGAAGACCCGTAAGATGTGTATGGACAACTTCTACGGGAAGCGCAGGTAACTCAATATGACCAAGCATGTGTTCGTGACCGGCGGCGTGGTTTCGTCTCTGGGCAAGGGTATTACCGCGGCCTCGCTGGGCCGTCTGCTCAAGTCGCGCGGCTACAAGGTAACGATGCAAAAGGCCGACCCGTATCTGAACGTCGACCCCGGCACCATGAGTCCGTTCCAACATGGCGAGGTCTTTGTGACCGAGGACGGCTACGAGTCCGATCTGGACCTGGGCCACTACGAGCGCTTTATTGATGAGAACCTGACCCGCGATTCCAACTTTACGACCGGCGCCATCTATAAGAGCTTGATCGCCCGCGAGCGTCGCGGCGACTTTTTGGGCGGTACCGTGCAGGTGATTCCTCACGTCACCAATGCCATTAAGGACAAGTTCCGCCGCATCGAGGAGCAGACCGGCTCCGATGTAGTCATCACCGAGCTGGGCGGCACGATCGGCGACATCGAGTCCCAACCGTTTGTCGAGGCCATCCGTCAGTACCGCAAGGAGGCCGGCCCCGAGAACGTCTGCTACATCCACGTGTCGCTCGTTCCCTATATCGCCGCCGCCCACGAGGTCAAGACCAAGCCCACGCAGCATTCCGTCAAGGAGCTCCGCAGCTTTGGCATCCAGCCCGATATCATCGTGCTGCGCTCCGACCACCATATCGATGACGCTATCCGCGGAAAGATCGCAAGCTTCTGCGACGTCGACACCGATTGCGTCTTTACCAACGAGGACTGCGCGAGCATTTACGATGTTCCGCAGCTGCTTGCCGAGCAGGACTTTGACCTGCGCATTTGCGAGCGCCTGGGTCTGGACCCGCGTGAGCGCGACATGAGCGAGTGGAACGAGTTCCTGCGCAAACAGAATCACGCCAACCATCACGCCGACAAGGTGAAGATTGCCGTCGTGGGTAAGTACACGCAGCTGCCCGATGCGTACCTGTCGGTTATCGAGGCCCTGCACCATGCGGGCGTCTTCTACGATCGCCATGTGGACGTCCAGCTGGTCGACGGCGAGAGCCTCGACGAGCAGAATGTCTCCGAGGTTCTGGGCGACGCCTCGGGCATCCTGGTCCCCGGCGGCTTTGGCAAGCGCGCCCTGGAGGGCAAGATCCTCGCGGCCGAGTTTGCCCGTGAGCACAAGATTCCGTATCTGGGCATTTGCCTGGGTATGCAGGTGGCCGTGTGCGAGTTCGCCCGCAACGTCGTCGGCCTTGCCGGCGCCAGCTCCTCCGAGTTCGATCCGGACGGCCCGTTTAGCGTCATCGATCTGATGAGCTCGCAGGAGGACGTGACCGAGAAGGGCGGCACCATGCGCCTGGGCGCCTATCCGTGCAAGCTCGCCGCCGATACCCTTGCTCGCGAGGCATATGGCGAGGAGCTCGTCTACGAGCGTCACCGTCATCGCTTTGAGTTCAACAACGCCTTCCGTGATCAGCTCGAGGACGCCGGCTTGGTTATCTCGGGTCTGTCGCCCGACGAGCGCCTGGTCGAGATGGTCGAGCTGCCGCGCGACGTGCATCCGTGGTATGTGGCAACCCAGGCTCATCCCGAGTTCAAGAGCCGCCCGACCAACCCGCAGCCGCTGTTCCGCGAGTTCGTGCGCGCTTCGATCGGCCAGCACGAGGGTGTCGACCGTCTGCAGGTGACGCCCATGAACCTCGCTACGGACTAAGGGTGCCGGCGAATAAGGAACATACCGAAGCTACTCCCTCGTCGCTCGCCGTGGCGGCGGGGGAGTATCTCGATTACCTCGCGGTCGAGCGGGGTTTGGCGCGCAACACGATTGCGGCCTATCGTCGTGACCTGACGACGTACTGCGCCTATCTGGAGCGGGCGGGTATTGTGTCTTTTGAAGAGGTGACCCGTCAGGTCGTGGAGGGCTTTGTCGCCGACCGTCGCGATGGGGGCTATTCCGATGCCTCGGTGGAGCGTGCGCTTGCGGCCGTGAAGGGCCTACATGCCTTTTTGGTGCGCGATGGGGCTGTGGCCCAAAATCCAACGGCGGCGTTGCGCCTGCCTAAAAAGGCTGAGCGTTTGCCGGAGTATCTATCGGTGGAGGATGTCTCGGCGCTGCTCGATCAAGACTTCCCCGAGGGCGAGATGGGCTTGCGCGACCATGCCATCTTGGAAGTGCTCTACGGATGCGGTTTGCGTGTGAGCGAGTTGGTGGGGCTCGATGTGGGCGATATCCATATCGACGATGGCTTTGTGCTCGTTCGTGGTAAGGGCTCGAAGGAACGCCTGTCCCCGCTGGTAGGAAGCGCGGCGCGAGCTCTGACGCTTTATGTAACTGAGGGGCGTTCTCGCTTGGCGGCCCATGCCCGCGGAACCGAGACCTCGGCGGTCTTTTTAAATAAGAACGGCCGCCGTCTGTCGCGCCAGGGCATCCATGCCATCTGTGAGCGCTACGGGCGCCAGGTGGGACTGGTGGGGCTCCATCCCCATACCTTGCGCCACTCCTTTGCCACCCACATGCTCGCGGGCGGTGCCGACCTGCGTGTGCTGCAGGAGATTTTGGGCCATGCCGATATTTCGACCACGCAGGTCTACACGCATGTCGACCGAACGCAACTGACCGAGGTCTATCTGGCGGCGCATCCGCTAGCACATCGCTAGCACCTCGCTGACCTGCATATTTATAAATATTAAATGGGACGGGCCCCAGATTGCCGAGACGCACTTTTGCGCGCATGGGCAATCTGGGGCCCGTCCCATTTTTCGCCAGACACCGACGCGGTGGTGGGCCGTGTGTACCGTGGGCGGGGGAGTTTGGGGGCGATGTGAACGGCGTGTAAAGGGACGTAAAAATCGCCTCAAGGTCAACTTGAAGGTTGAGGTTCGCGGGCGTGGTTCTACAGGTGGCATCACGCCTTTGCTGCAAACACAACATATTGTGTTTTCGAACATATGCTCGGGGGTGTTTTACAACATATTGAGGGTGGAGTGGTGGGGCTGTCTCTTATACACATCTCCGAGCCCACGA
>URHQ01000054.1 GCA_900547655.1 uncultured Collinsella sp. | reverse complement strand
GTCGGCGGCGGCAACAGTCGTCTCGACGGAAGCGGTAGCCTGCTCGACAGCGGGCGCAGGGGCGTTGGCGGCGATGGCAGCGGCACCAACGGACTCGAGACCCAGCTCGGCGGCGCGCTCGGCCTCCTGGTCGCAGAGCAGCTTATCGTATGCCTTCAAGAACGGCAGGTAGATGATGGCGTCCAGCAAGATGATAATCGCGACAAATACCAGGGCGATAAGCTGGAAGTTCGTGGTGATGAAGATGCCGATGGGGGCAGGGGTAGCCCAAGGCACCACGAAGGAGAAGCCGTTCATGCCCACGTTATCGATAAAGAACTTGGCAACACTCACGTTGACGCAACCGGCGGCAACAAAGGGGATGAGCATGTAGGGGTTAAGGATCATCGGCGCGCCAAAGAGCAGCGGTTCGTTGACGGCGAAGGCAACAGGAACAATCGAGGCCTTACCGACGGCCTTGAGCTGCTTGGACTTCATAAAGAGAATCAGCAGAAGCGGCACGATGAACGTGGCGCCGGTGCCGCCGAACTCACCCACGAGCGACATGTTAAAGGTGAGGGAGTGGGCGGGGTGGCCACCGGCCAGCAGAACCTGCAGGTTCTCGGCCTGGTTGGCAAGACGGATGGGGTCGATGCCCGGCTGGACGATCGAGGGGCCGTGGACGCCGATAAACCAGAAGAACGCGGTGGCTGCCTGGATAAGGATAAGGCCAGGATAGGTTTCTGCAGCGGTGAAGAGCGGGGAGAGCAGTTTGATAAGCAGCTCGGAGAACGGAACGCCCATGAGGTTGCGCACGACGACATCGATGATGCCGCAGATGATGACAGCACCGCCAAAGGGGATGATGTCGCGGAAGTTCTGAGCGATGGCGCCCGGGACCTCCTTAGGCAGCTTAATGGTCAGATCGCGCGAGACGCAGAACTTATAGACCCACACGGTAATGAACGCGGCGATATAGGCCGAGAACAGACCGCGCGTGCCCATGCTGGTGCAATCGAAGACCGAAAGCTCGGAGCCGTTGAACTTGGTGGTGAACTGCGTGACTGCGAGCAGCAGCATGCTGCACTGGGCGGCCACCATGGTGGAACCGTCGTTGAGCACTTTGCCGGCGGGCATGCGACGGTTCATGGAAGCCGTGAAGTTCTTGGCAGTGGTGCCGGCAACCATGATGCCCATGACGCCCATGGTGAAGTTGTAGAGCTTGTTGCACCAGTCGATGAGCGGCTGGGGCAGCGTGACGCCGACTACGCCGGGAAGGGTGGCAATGAGCAGAAAGATCGAAGAGGTGAGGACAATGGGCATGCACCCAAGGAAACCGTCCTTGATGGCCTGGAGGTATATGTTCCTCGAGATCTTCTCAAAGAACGGTTGATGCTTTTCGAGCATCTTTACGATGGCGTCCATAGAGCTCCTTTGCTACTTGATGCGCGATGCATGTGGATGGAACTGGTCGTCGATGGATGGTCAGGACTGCCCGGAAACCTTCCTGCTTAAGGAAGGCATTGCGAAATGACAACGTTGTCATTTCGTTAATGACAACGTAAGACATTTTTGGAAGAGCAACAAGGATATACGGGTGAGCGGTCGATATTGTTCGGTAAACGGTTGATTTATCAGTCAGGCAGGTAGTGTATGCTAGAACGCAAAAACAAGCGATGTAAAACCGACTGGAGAAGCAGTGGCAACGATGGACAAGAAAAATGTCTCAATGAATGATGTGGCGATTGCCGCTGGTGTTTCTCTCAAGACGGTTTCGCGCGTGATTAACGAGCCCGATAGCGTGCGAGAGTCGACACGCGATAAGGTTCATTCGGCCATGGAGGCGCTCGGGTTTCGAGCCAACTTTGCCGCGCGTTCGCTCAAGTTGGGCCGTTACGGGTGCATCGGCGTCGTGCTGTTCCACTTGTCGGGCGGTGCCGTGGACATGATCGACGGTATCGCCGATGCCGCCGAAGAGCGAGGCTTTGCTCTTACGATGATCAAAAAGCGGGCGGGGGAGAAGATGACCCTTGCCGAAGCGGCGCGTAGGATGTCGCAGCTCCCCGTCGACGGCATGATTTTCAACCTGCGCCAGATGGTCGATGACTTTGATACCTTTGAGGCGCCGAAAGACCTCAAGACGGTGATTATCACACCGATGGAACATCCTACCTGCTCTACCGTCAGTGACGACCAAGAGGGCGGCGCGCGCATGGCGTGCGAGTACTTCTTGAACCACGGGCACAAGAACGTGTACTTCGTCTCTGGTAAGAAAGAGTCACTGTCGAGCCAGTGCCGTATGAAAGGTTGGCGAGCGGCACTCGAGGCACGTGGCATTGAGCCGCCCGAGCCTCTGCAAGGCGATTGGAATGCGGATAGTGGCTATGCCGCGGGCCTTGTGCTTGCCGATAAGCCCGATTGCACGGCGGTCCTCGCTGCTAACGACTGCATGGCAAACGGCGTGATGATGGCTCTACGTGACAAAGGGCTCAATGTGCCCGACGACGTGTCCGTGATCGGCTTCGACGATGAGCTCTACAAGACGATTCCCAACTCGATTCTGACGTCGGTGAAGTTTCGCCACCGCGAACTGGGCATCCGTGCGCTTAACGAGGTCGTCGCAGGTCTGGAAGCCCCGAGCTCCAGAAGTCGTACGCTCGTCTCGGGCGTGTTGGTCGAGCGTTCCAGCGTGAGGGATCTGCGGGCGTAGACGTGCTCGGCTCGTTCATCTCAATCTGTAACAGGTGGGGCCGAAAATCTCAGCTAGATGTTACAGATTGAGATTGAGAGGATTGCCCTGTGCGTTTATCTCAATCTGTAACAACTAGACGTCCAAAACCGGTTCTAGTGTTACAGATTTAGACAATTCGACCCGGTTTCCCCGGTTTGTCTCGATCTGTAACAGCTAGGACCAAAAAACTCGGCTAGATGTTACAGATCGAGACAAACGGCTCCCGACCAGCCCAAAAACAAAAAGACCGGGGGCGGCGCGCCGTGTGACGTGCCGCCCCCGGCTGAGAAATGGGGACAGGTTGTGTGAGCGGGCAACCCCGCCAGCCACTAGTCCAGACGACGGGTCTGCGCCACGTGCTTGTACCAGTAGGCGCTTGCCTTGGGCGTGCGCTTCTGGGTTTCAAAGTCAACGTAAAAGAAGCCGTAACGCTTGTTGTAGCCATTGGTCCAGGAGAACTGATCCTGCAGGCTCCACAGGAAGTAGCCGCCCACGTTGACGCCCACCTCCATGGCCTTGAGCAGCCAACGCAGGTGCTGCTCGATGTAGTCGATGCGCGGCTGGTCGTCCACAAAACCGTTCTTGTAGGGGTCCTTGTAGCCCATGCCGTTCTCGGTGATGAAGATCTGCTTGTAGTTGGGGTAGCGCTGCTTAATGTAGACGAGCAGATCGAACAGACCCTCGGGATAGATGATCCAGTCCCAGTCGGTGGTGGGGATGCCGGGCTTGTTCACATGCTCGCCAATGCCCTTGACGCGCCAGCGACCGGTGCCCTTCTCGCCCGTACCGTTGTGGTGCAGGTCGTTCTCGCCATCGTAAGCCTTCAAAAAACGGCACTGATAGTTGTTAACGCCCAGGTAGTCGTTGTAGAGCGCGGCTTCGCGCATAATCTCGAGGTCCTCGTCCAGGATCTCGATGGTGCCGCCCGAGACGGCAGCCAGGCGGTTGGCGCACTCGAGGGTGTCGGGGGCATAGTCGCCGCGGAAGGTGGCGTCGAGCAGAAACTGGTTTTGCAGCACGTGCTCGTTGTTGGCGGCCTTGATGTCGGCGGGGTCGTTCTCGTTGAGCGGATACTTAAACTCCAGAGACTGAATGATGCCGATCTTGCCCTTAAAACCGCCGTTGTGGAAGGCCAGCACGGCCTTGGCGTGGGCGAGCATCATGTTGTGCTCGCACTGGAAGGCCTCGGCCAGATGCGCCTTGACGCCACCGGGGAAGGTGCCCTCGATGTAGGTGTTGGAGGCGTCGGCCCAGATCTCGTTAAAGGTGAACCAGTAGGTCACCTGGTCGCCGTACTCCGTAAAGCAGAAGGTGGCAAAGTCCACAAAGGCGTCGATGGTCTCGCGGTTGAGGAAATCGCCCTTCTCAAAGAGGGGCAGCGGCGTGTCAAAGTGATGCAGCGTGACGAACGGCTCAACGTGGTGCTTATGGCACTCGGCGAAGAGATCGTGATAGAACTGGACGCCCTCGGGGTTAATCTCACCGGTGCCGTTGGGAAAGATGCGGCTCCAGGCGATGGAGAGGCGAATGCCGTTGATGCCGAACTCCTCGCACAGCTCCAAGTCGACGGGGTACTGGTTGTAGAAGTCCGAAGCGGGATCGGGGGAGAAGCGCCCCTGGGCCTCCAGGAAGTCGTCCCAGGCAACCTTGCCCTTACCGTGAGTGCGGGTCTCACCCTCTACCTGGTAGGCAGCGGTAGCACCGCCAAAGACAAAGTCCTCGGGAAACTGCGCGGGCGGGTTGGTGACGCTAGCAGGGTTAACGGACATGATGATCCAATCGTCTAAATCGAAGGGCCAGCCGGTCTTGGATGGTCGGCTGGCCCTGAGCGTTACTTACTTCGAGAGTTGCTCGCTTACGAAGGCGAGAGACTTGTCGCCGTTCTGGGAAAGCTCGATGTACTGCTTACCGCGGCAGGCGACGCACTTGTTGCCCACGCGCTCGCAGTCCTTCTGCAGGTCGGCCAGGTAGCTTGCGGCCTGCGGGGCCAGGACGACCAGATCGAAGTCGGGGAGCATGTCCACGTGGTTGCCATAGGCCTCGGCAGCGGTCTCAAGATTGATGCCGCGCTCCTTGGCGGCCTTGGCCAGCGCGTTGGCGAGCAGGCCCGAGGTTCCGCCGCCCTGGCAGAGCACGAGCACGCGCTTGCCGTTGAGGTCGCTGGCGGTCGTTGCCTCGGCAGCGGATGCTGCAGAAGCGGCGGGGGAGTCGGCCTTCACGGCCTCGGCAGCAGCACCGGCGGCAACGCTCTTGGCGTCAGCCTTGCCCTGGAAGGCGTCGTTGAGCTTGGCGGCCTTCTCGGCGTTCTTGGCGGCGAGCTCCTCCTGGGAGATCTCGGCCTCCTCGGCGCACTTCTGGGCGTCATAGGCACGGAAGAACGGATAGTACAGAACGAAGTCGACGACCAGGATAAGGGCGAGCATCACAAAGGCGAGCGGCTGGAAGCCCAGGCCCATGATGGTGCCGATGGGGCCGGGGACGGTCCAGGGCAGGGTGTACATAAAGCCGTTCATGCCCAAGAAGTCGATAAAGATCTTGAGGATCCAGATGTTGGCGATCGGGGCAAAGACAAACGGGACAAAGAAGACGGGATTGAGCACGATGGGTGCGGCGAACAGCAGCGGCTCGTTGACGGCAAAGCAGACGGGGACGATGGCGGCCTTACCGACGGCGCGCATCTCCTGGGACTTGGCCAGGAAGCAGAACATAAAGACCAGGACGAGCGTGGCGCCGGTGCCGCCCATGCAGACGACGAAGTACTGGGCACCCTGGGTCAGGACAGCGGAAGCGTGCTGGCCAGCCTGGAATGCGGCCAGGTTGTCGGTCATGTTGGCAACAAGGGCGGCGGCGATGGCGGGCTCGACGATCGAGGGGCCGTGGACGCCGACGAACCAGAACAGGCTCATGGCGCCGTAGATCACAGCGAGGCCGATGTAGCCGTCGGCAGCGGTGAACAGGGGCTGGAACACCTGGATGACGCCTTGGGCAAAGCAGAAGCCAAAAGCAGCGCGGAAGACGATGTCAAAAACCCAAAAGACGGTGATGCAGACGGAGAAGGGGATGATGTCCTTGAAGGTCTGCGAGATGTTGGGCGGAACCTGCTCGGGCATCTTGACGGTGATGTTGCGCTTAATGAAGAACTTGTAGATGATGCCAGTCACAAACGCAGCGATGAAGGCGGTCAGCAGGCCCTTGGAACCAAGGTAGGTGGTGTTGAAGCCGCTGGCGGCGTCCGTGGCGATGGTGTCGCTCGAAAGGAGCAAGAAGCCGATGATGGCCGCGCACATGCACGAGATGAAGTTGATCTGATTGTTCTTGGGCAGATCGCGGTTCTGAGCGTCGGCGAAGTGCTTGGCCGTGGTGGCGGCGCAGGCGATGGCCAGGATGCCCATGGAGTAGTTGTAGCACTTCCACAGGGCGTTGTTGATGTCATCGGGCCAGTAGAAACCCCAGATGTTGGGGACCGAGGCTACCAGGCAGAAGATGGACGAGAAGATGATGATGGGGATGACGGAGATAAAGCCGTCGCGGATCGCCTTGAGGTACTTGTTGCGGGCGATCGCGTTGAAAAAGGGCTGGCCCTTTTCGATGGTGGCGATGAGTTGCTCCATGCAATGCTCCTAAGAGTCGGTGGGTTAGCAACGATGGTAGCTTTTGGCGTTCAGTTGCCAAAATGTTGACGTTGCCATTTTGCGACACAAAAAAAGACGCGAACCGGTGGTTCCCGTGCCTGCGAACCGTCGATTCCTTACGCGTAAACGTTTGAGCCGCCCGGTGGCTCTGTGTTTGCACAATGGCAACGTTAACATTTGGACGACAAAAGCCGTTCGTGGAAGCAAAAATGTCGGTGAACGGTAGGTTTTGGGTGGTGAGCGTATGGTGGGGGAGGCGTTGGATATACTTGAAGGCGTTAAAAATGACTGCGCAGGGTGCCACCAATGGCATCGTTGACATAGAAAGATCGACCTATGGCCGCTGTTAAAAAATCGGTATCCGTCAAAGACGTAGCGCGCCTCGCGGGCGTCTCGGAGCAGACGGTCTCGCGCACCGTGCACGATTCGCCCAGCGTGCGCCCCGAGACCAAGGAACGCGTGCGTGCCGCCATGCGCGAGCTGGGGTATCGCCCCAATTTTGCCGGTCGATCGCTGCGCCGTGGCAGGTTTAAGACCGTCGGCGTCGCCATGTTCAACATTACCGGTACCGGTAACCTCGACCGTATGGAGGGCTTTGCCGCCGCGGCCGACAAACATGGCTATGCCATCACCCTCACTAAAGTAGACGGGCATCCGTATACCCTCGAGAGCGCATCGTCGCGCATGAGCGCACTGCCGGTGGACGGCATGGTCGTGATCATGAACCGCATGCCGGCAGACTTTGGCACTTTTGAGCCGCTGCCCGGTATGCAGACGGTGCTCGTTACCATGCTGGAGCACCCGCTCTGTTCAACGGTCGATAACGACCAGTTCGATTGTTCACGCCAAGTGGTCGAATACTTGCTGGGGCAGGGACACAAGACCGTGCACTTTATCTCGTGCCCCGAGCGCTCGCTTTCAGGCATGCGGCGCGAGGAAGGCTGGCGTGAGACATTGCGTGCGCATGGCATTGAGCCCCCGCAGCTCGTGCGCGGCGACTGGACGGCGCAGAGTGGATATGCTGCCGGCCAGGTGCTTGCGGATGATCCGACCTGCACGGCCATTTATGCCTCCAACGACGCCATGGCATATGGCTGCATTCGTGGGCTCGAGTCGCGCGGGAAGTGCGTGCCCCAGGACGTGAGCGTGGTGGGTGTTGATGACAGCCTGGGCGATATCGTGCCCGATTGTCGCCTGACTACGGTGCGCTTTGACAACAAGCGCGTCGGCATGTGGGCGGTTGACAAGATTGCCGGCGCCGAGGGCGTTGAACCCGGTGTGGAGCACATGCTGTTTCCGGGCGTGCTCGTCGAGGGCGATACGGTACGCGATGTACGCTAGGGCGCGGGTCTGTTTGGGTTTCCGCTAATTGTGTTCGATATTGTTCAGATTGGTTCAAAAACCGTTCACGGGCGAAAAGTGACCGTTCATAGCTCGAAATCACGTTTTGCGCTGTTCTTTTTTGTTTGAATGTTATTGTTTCTGTCATACACAACGCAGCGCGTATGCCCGGACGCGATGCTCTCCATTGGTTCATATGTGAAAGGAACGCAATATGGCAACCAAAGAAGAAATCTCGATGGTTGGATTCGAGATTGTCGCATACGCAGGTGACGCCCAGACCGATTTGCTTGCAGCGCTCGATGCTGCTCGCGAGGGTGACTTTGAGAAGGCCGAGCAGCTGCACAAGGATGCCAGCGATGCGCTCATCGGTGCCCACGACACGCAGACCAAGCTGCTTTCGCAGGAGGCCGGCGGTGGCGAGATGGAGATGACCTTCATCATGGCTCACGCTCAGGACACCCTCATGACCACTATGATCCTGGAGAAGCAGACCCGCTTTACCATCGACGCCTACAAGCGCATCGCTGCGCTCGAGGCCAAGCTCGCCTAACGAGCCCGCACAACCAAGTCCCCTTCCAAAAGCCCCGCCGCTACCCGCGGCAGGGCTTTTTCTGTCCTCCTCCAAGTTGCGGTGAAATAGGGACTGAATAGGGGCCGACGGGCGCAAAACAATCCCTATTCCACCGCAACTCATCCGGAGATAGTCATTGGGGACAGTCTTGGTGCGCTCCGTTCGTCCTCCCGTTCGATTTTTGCTCGGTGGGTATACTTCCTTTCGCATTAAACGCCGGACTGAGGAGGTATCCAAATGCCGGATAACGGGTCAATACAAAAAAGAGACGCGCACGAGATGGCTCATGGACGTCCTGTCCAGATAACCGAGCACACGACGGTAACCGAGCTGCAGCCCAGTCTGTCCGATGTCGTGTGCGCAAACAAAAAACTGCAGATTGGCTTTATCGTTGCGCTCGTGGTACTGGCGCTGCTGTCGGGCTTTGTGGCTCGTCCGCATTTCGCCGATACCAAAACTTGGGACTCCACCATCGAGGTCATCGATCAAAAGAAGGGCAATGTTTTGGCGCTCACGACCTCGTGCGTCGCCCTATCTGCGGGTATCACTGCACTGCCGGGTGATACGGGAACGCCGGTTGCCGAGCAACTCGCACAGCTTTCGGGTAACTTGGGCATCGTGCTTGCCGTGCTCTACCTTGAGAAATACCTGCTGACCATTTTGTGGTCGGTTGGTCTGGGCATCCTGATTCCGTTTGCGCTGGTGCTCTTTGCAGTGTCGCTTGGCATTCACGGACGCTGGAGTACGAGCACGGTCATTCGCCGCGTGGCAACGCGTGTGCTGGTGGTCGCCATAATTGGCATGGCGTTGGTGCCTGCAAGCGTTTGGGTGTCGCAGAAGGTCGATGAAACGTATCGCGTAAGTATTGAGCAAGCTGAGCAAAAGGCTGCGGACGCTGCGGACGCGGCCGACACCACGGACAAGTCAGCCGAGACCAGCTCAAAATCGAACAAGAAAAAATCCGAGACCACGGAGTCCAAAAACGTGCTCGAGCAGTTGACTGATGGGGCATCGAGCCTTGTTACGTCGGTGACCAGCGGCGCCAAGCAGATGACCGATGAGATCGTGCGGCAGGTGACCGATTTGATTGAAGGCGTCATCGTGATGATCGTGACTTCGTGCGTTATCCCGCTGCTGGTGCTCGTGGCGTTCCTGTGGCTGGGCCACACCCTGCTGGGGATCGATATCTCCGGTCCCGCGAACTATCTGACGGGCCGCTTTCTGAGTGCTCCGTCCAAGCACGCCAAAAAGGGTGGGCAGTCCGAGTAGGCGGCAAAGCGATCTTTGGAAAACCAACCGTAAGAAGGGCGGCCGAGACACGTTCTCGGCCGCCCTTTTGTTTGTTGAACGCGTGGTCGCTACGTTCGCGCCGGGCCCAAACGGTCAGCAATCATCCGTGAATGGTATTTGTTCAAAAAAGAACAAAGATAAACAAATAGTTGTTGCAGTTGATGTTCGAATGTGTTCAAATAAACATGAACAGTGAAGAACCGCACATTCAGATGCCCGGACCTGAACGCGATTCAACACTTCCAAACAGGAACTACGCACCTGCGTATCTCTCAAGGAGGATGTCATGAGGGTTGTAATCGCTTCCGATGCCGACGGTATGTCGATGAAGGAGTCCATCAAGGAGATGCTCATCGCTGACGGTCACGAGGTCGTCGACTATTCCGAGACCCCTGCCGCGGACTTTGTCGATTCCGCGACCGCCGTTGCCAAGGACCTGCTGGAGCACAAGGATTCCCAGGGTTTCGCATTCGATAAGTACGGCGTCGGCTCCTATATGGCCGCCGTCAAGATCAAGGGCATGGTCGTCGCCAACATTTCCGACGAGCGTTCCGCCTACATGACCCGCGAGCACAACGGCTCGCGCATGGTCACCATGGGCCCGGGCGTTGTGGGCACCGAGGTCGCCAAGAAGATCGCCCGCGAGTTCCTGCGTGCCCAGTACGCCGGCGGCCGTCACCAGATCCGTGTCGACATGCTCAACAAGATGGCCTAACGAGAGCCACCGAGAACTCGAACTTCTACCTCAACTTGTGAATTCAGACGAAAGGACGTTCTGATGAAGAAGACCATCGCAATCGGTTGCGACCATATCGTTACGGACGAGAAGATCTATCTGGCCGACCGCTTGGAGCAGGCTGGCTACAAGGTGCTCGACTGCGGCACCTACAGCCACACCCGTACGCACTATCCCATCTACGGTAAGGCCGTGGGCGAGGCCGTTGCCAGCGGCAAGGCCGACTTTGGCGTGGCCCTGTGCGGCACTGGCATCGGCATCACCAACGCCGTCAACAAGGTTCCCGGCGCCCGCTGCGCTCTGGTTCGCGACATGACCTCTGCCCTGTATGCCCGTCGCGAGCTCAACGCTAACATCGTGGGCTTTGGCGGCAAGATCACCGGCGAGTTCCTGATGGCCGATATCATGCTTGCCTTCCTGGAGGAGCCCTACGAGAAGACTCCCGAGCACGACGCCCTGATCGCCAAGATCGATGCCTGCAATAAGGCCGACGCCGAGGCTCAGGCCGACCCGCACTTCTTTGACGAGTTCCTCGAGAAGTGGGACCGCGGCGAGTATCACGACTAAGGAGGTTACGCGGTTTACCAAACCGCGTAACGGGTCGACGCTGCGAAGCCATCTGGTGGGCTAGCTGCTCCGATAACACGTTTGCTTGCTTGGCTTGGATGCTTCACCCCTGGTTGTATTTGACTATTTGCAGCTTTTCAATTGACGGCTCGCGTTTCTGTGAGGGGGCGCGGGCCGGTTTTCTATCAGCCCTATTGACTTGGCGGGCTGTCGTAAGAAAGGGAAGGCTCCTATGGAGTTTGTTCTTGATAACGGTTCTATTCGTGTGGCGTTGAGCACGGCTGGTGGATCGTTCACTTCTATTGCGGCCAACGACCGTGAGTACCTGTGGCAGGGTGACCCGGCGGTCTGGTCGGGCCAGGCACCCATTTGCTTCCCGATCTGCGGCGGCCTTCGCGACGGTCACGCAATGACCATGGGCGGCCGCGAGGTTAAGCTCGCCCGCCACGGCTTTGCGCGCAAACAGGAGTGGAAACTCGAGGAGCAGAGCGACAACATGGTTGCGCTGAGCCTAAGCTCTGCCGACCATGCCGAGTTGCTCGAGCAGTACCCGTATCCGTTTAAGATCGTTGCTCGTTACACGATCGATTCGGAAAAGGTGGCTGTGTCGTACGAGGTGACCAATGAGGGCACCGAGGACATGCCGTTCTTTGTGGGCGGTCATCCTGGCTTTAAGTGCCCGCTTGACGAGGGCGAGTCCTATGACGACTACGAGCTCCGTTTTGAGCAGCGCGAGGCCGCCGAGCTCTGTACTGCCGTTCCCTCGACGGGCCTGATTGATGTTGAGCATCGCAGCAAGAACCCGATGGTTGGCCATGACCTGCCGCTGACCCACGAACTCTTTGACTTCGCAGAGACCATCTTTGACGTGCTCGAGAGCCGCGTGGTTACGCTGACCAAGAAGACCGAGGACAAGGGCGTGCGCCTGACGTTCCCCGATATGCCGTACCTGATTGTGTGGAGCAAGCCCGAGGGCGACTTTGTGGCTGTGGAACCGTGGGGCGGCCTGTCCACCTGCTCCGACGAGGACGATATTCTGGAGCACAAGCGTGGCTGCCTGGTGGCCAAGCCGGGGGAGACCGTCACCCGCGGCTTTGAGATCGAGATCCTTTAACGAGCTATCGTATGTTTGGGGTGGGTCATGCCGCCCCGGAACAGGAGTTCAATATGATTCTGACCGTTACCATGAACCCGTCGATTGATACGCGCTATCAGCTCGACAAGTTGATCATCGACGACGTGAACCGCGTGACGCCCGAAAAGACCGCTGGCGGCAAGGGCCTCAACGTGAGCCGCGTGCTGCTGCAGCTGGGCGACGACGTGCTCGCGACTGGCCTGCTCGGCGGCCACATGGGTGCCTATATGGCTGAGCTTATGGATGCCGACGGCGTCAAGAACGACTTTGTGCCCATCGCCGGTGAGACGCGCATTTGCCTGAATATTCTGCACGAGGGTAATCAGACCGAGCTGCTGGAGAGCGGCCCGCAGATCGCCCCGGCCGAGCTCGAGGCCTTTACGGCCAAGTTCGCCGAGCTTGCAGCGAAGGCGGACGTTGTGACGCTTTCGGGCTCGCTGCCGCGTGGCGTCGATGCCGGCTACTATGCCGAGCTCGTCAAGATCGCCGAAGAGGCGGGCGCCAAAGTGCTGCTCGACACCTCGGGTGCATCGCTGGAGGCCGCGCTGGAGTCCGACGCTAAGCCTGAGCTCGTAAAGCCCAACCTGACCGAGATTAACGGCCTGCTGGGAACGTCCTTTACGACCGATGATGTCGATGCCCTGCGCGAGGCGCTTGCCGCCGATGGCCGCTTTGCCGGTATTCCCTGGGTTGTCGTTTCGATGGGCGCTGCCGGTTCGGTGGGCTTCCATGAGGGTCGCGCGTTCCGCGCCAAGACGCCCGCGATTGCGGCTGTGAATGCGACGGGTTCCGGTGACTCGACCATCGCCGGCTTTGCGCATGCCATTGCTGCCGGCGCCGACGACGTCACGGTGCTCAAGACCGCCAATACCTGCGGCAAGCTCAACGCCATGGATCCCAAGACCGGCCACCTGGTCATGGATCGCTGGGACGAGATCTACAACAGCGTTGAAGTAACGGAGCTTTAGAGTTACGCGGTTTTACCAAACCGCGTAACCAGCCGACGCTGCAAGCCCGCCAGAGCGGCAATCTGCCTTTCAACTTCGGCGGCATGACCAGAAGGTCAATGCCGCCTCGTTTCAAGGCACCTTGCTCGCTCTGGCGGG
>URHQ01000053.1 GCA_900547655.1 uncultured Collinsella sp. | reverse complement strand
CAGAAGGCCGCCGACGCCACGGTCGCCGACGACCTGTACTGGCGCCTCTCTGCCACGGTCCCGGCTGGTCTTACCGCCTACGACACCTACGCGGTGCAGTTCGTCGACACCATGAGCGCGGGGCTCGACCCCTCCAAGGTCGCCGCGAGCATGCGCGTGTACGTGGCGGCGGGCGCGGACGGCGGTTTCGACGCCGTCGCATGTGAGGGCGGCAACGCCAGCTCGACGCCGGCTAAAGGGTGGACAGACATTACTTCACAGTGCAAGGTCTCGGTCGAGGGCAAAGCCTTCACCGTGCGCACCGGCGACCTGATCGCCGCGCTCGGCGGGGTCGACGCCTTTACCGCGGGCGCCCGCGTGGTTGCTGTCTACAATGCGCCGTTGGGGGCCAACTGCAATCGCGGCGCTACCAAGGGCAATCCCAACGAGGTCTACCTGCGCTACCCGCGCTCTCCTCTTGTCGACCAGTCCGGCGACGCCGGCTTCACCCGCACGCCGAGCGATGACGCGACGGCCTACACCTGGGAGCTCAGCCTTATTAAGCGCTCAAGCGTGGGTGATAAGCCGCTTGCGGGCGCCAAATTGCGCATCATCGATGACCGCGGACGCATCCTGACGGCTGACGGCACGTGGTCGACAAATGCCGACGCGTGCGTTACCACGGGCGAGGACGGCCATGTGGAATTGAGCGGTATAGACGCGGGCGTCTATACCGTCGAGGAGGTCGCGGCTCCCAAGGGATATGCGACGTTCGAGGGCAAACGAACGGTGACGGTTACGGCCGAGGGACTGGACGTTAAACAGGTGGCGGCGGCTAAACCCAAGGTGACCGTATCGGCCGATAGCCCTCTGCGGGTTGATGCCGCCGATGCCGGGTCGGGTTCGATTGAGCTGTCGGTGCTCAACACCCCAAGCAAAGAAGCAAGTCGAGGCTTTATGCCCTCGACAGGAGATAGAACGTTGGTGTTGGTGGCGGTTTTGGCTGCCGTCGGAGTGGCGGCTATTGTTGTCGCACTCGTCATCAAGCGGGGAGGCAGTCGTCGTGAAAAATAATTGCCCCCTTGCTCAATGGCGTGCTGCCTCCGCAGCGAGTGACGCGCAGGCCTACCGACCTGATGATCATTGGTTTTGAAAAAGTTACTAGAGAACCCTCCAAGAAAAGCGGGGCACCCGGTCGATACGACCGAGTGCCCCGATTCGTTTGTTGGTGCAAAGTAACCTGACCCCTTTGCACCAACACAAAGGTACCTGTCCCCTTTGTGATGGTTGGCGGCTAAGCGGTGGGGAGTTCCGGCGTGTTAGCCGGCTGCTGCGGCTTGAGGCGGGCGTTGCGCCAGATGATCTGGATGATGTAGCCGAGCATAAAGACAAAGGCCACGCCGCTGATGAAATCGCCTACGAGGGGGATTGCCGTAAGCGCGCCCGCGGCGATGCCACCTACGGCTGCCATGGCGTAGCGGTTCTGGTTGTGTCCGACCATGCGGACGATCGCGCACCCCGCAAAGGCACTTGACACCAACGCGATGCCGATAACGCCGCACAAGAGGGCTCCGGCAAGCGACAGACCGGCGATAGAGATAATCAGCAGTAGGACGGCGGGGGCGATAGCAATCGTACCCAGAAGACCGCTCACCCACAGGGGCGTGGGGCGCTGGTGGAGCATGCCGGCGGCGCCGGCGGTCGCGCGCGGAAAGACGAGCTCGAGCAGCAGAGCGACAAAGCAGGTCGAGAGTGCCGCGGCGACGATACCGCCGATGGTGTCGTTAATCGTAGAGGTGTTCTCGTTCTCGGTGCGGTCGATCTTGAGCGCACCGACCTCGGCTCCCGCGGCGCGCTCGGGGTCCTCGGAGACGTGCGCGTTCACGGTGCCGGTGATGTGGGCGTTCTTGCCCAGGATGAGCTTGTCGGCCCAAACCTCGACATCGCCATCGACGGTGCCGTCGATGGTTACCGTATCGCCCGCGAGCGCTGCCGACTTGGTGGAGCCTCGCAAGGCAACCGTCTCGCCTATCGCGTAGAAACAGTTAGCGGTGCTGTCGGAATTGAGAACGACATGCTGGCCAGCAACGGTCACGCTGCCATCAACCGTGGTCTTGGCAATGTCGATGGTGCGTGCCGCCAGACGGACGGCGCCGCCCACTGTGCAGTCGCGGATGGAGAGGCTCTCGCCTGCCGCAATTATGTCGCGGTCGATGGAGGCGTCGTCCAAGTTGAGGGCCTGACCGGCCCAGTACAGGTCGCCCTCGACGCCGGACGGATTGGCGTCATTGTCGGTCGCAAGTACGTTGCCTGCGGTGTCCGTGCCGGCGAACGACGCCGTGGGAAGCGCGGTGATCGCCAGCGCGATGAGCGCGAATGCCATAAGCAGGCAGCGACGCATCTTGTGTGACGGCGCCGCCGCGGTTTGATTGAAAGCCATGGTTGATCCTTTTGTTAGGTGTTTGGCATATACCTAACAGGGTACCCAACGTGCGGGCGCTCTAAAAGAACCTCTCGGTTGCATTTCGAAGGGTCGTGCCGCGCCACCTACTTTTTGCGGTGCAAAAAGCGTGCGATGTCGTCCTCGGTGGGGCTTTTGATATCAAAGCGTAGCGATAGCCAGCGCAGCCCCATGGTCACCACGACGCAAACGACCAGTGCGACGACATTGCTGACCAAGCCGCTCATGACAAGGCAAACATAGCTTGCCGATCCGGCGATAGCCGCGATGGCATAGAAGTTGGTGCGCTGGAAAATACCCGGCACCACACCCATAAAACCGTCGCGCAGCATGCCGCCGCCCACCGCGGTAAAAAAGCCCATCATGATGCACACCGCCGGCGCAAAGCCGTAGACCAGCGCCTTGTCTGCTCCAGTAGCGGCGTAGATACCGACCGAGATGATGTCGAGCAGGGGAATGAGTTTTTCGGGTTTGTCGACGATTGCCGGGAAAATATAGATGATGGCTGCCGTGGCAATGGAAAGCGGGAGTGCCATCGGCTGGTTGAGGATGTAGACGTTGCCCACCTGCAGCGTCATATCGCGTAAAAGACCGCCGCCCAGTCCGCAGACCACGGCGAGCGCAACTGCACCCACCAGGTCGAGCTTATGCTCGCGCGCAACCAGCACGCCCGAGATCGATGCAGCGACAACAGCGAACATCTCGAGCCAAAACGGAATAGCGACCATGGCATCCGAGGCATGTGAGGTAACGGTTACAGCGGCGATGACGGGCAAGATGGGGTCCTTTGGATCGTGGGTTTAGACAATGCCCGTACATAGTACATGTTCGGCGCCGATTGCGACCCTATTGCTCGGCAAACGGTCGGGACTAGATGCGGGCGTAGGCACCATGTTTGGGGATCTGGGTTGATGCTGAACGCGATGGGGGCGTGGTTGAATAGGAGGGATGTCTAAATTTTGAGCGGCGCTCAAAATTTATCCGGTCGGCTTACGCCGACCGCGCTGCGCTAAAAGCGCGCCACGGGCGCGTTTTCTTTATGCTCCGCGCCCTGGCGGGTTCGAATCCCTCCTCCTCCGCCGTATTTGTTTGTAAGGGACTCAAAAGAAAAAAGCTCCCATTCTCGGGAGCTCTCTCAATCTAAATGGCGGAGGAGGAGGGATTCGAACCCTCGTGACCTTATACAGGCCAAACGGTTTTCGAGACCGCCGCATTCAACCACTCTGCCACCCCTCCGCGTGGGGTAAAAACAAAGCAGGCTCGAAGGCCTGCTTTGGAATTAACTGGCGGAGAGTCAGGGATTTGAACCCTGGAGACGCTTTTGACGCCTACACGATTTCCAATCGTGCTCCTTCGGCCACTCGGACAACTCTCCGTTAAATGCGAAAGTCAGTATACACGAGGAATCGCAAAGTGCAAACAGAAAAGTTGGCATTTTTTAAAACGCTTGGCCGCGCTTGGCGTTGCAGTGGGGTTCGAGGTGCCAAAAAACGGCTTCCGACCAGTGTGGTTGATCAATTCAATTGTTCAAAAGGGGTATTCATAAGCGACTTGGCAATGAATTTAAAAATCTTTGGGTGGTGCTGTGGGCCACTGGTATGCATTTTGTGACCACAACCATGCGCCCGTTGACCTGCGACTTGGCTCAGCTTGTCCCCACGGCACCGTATCTTGTCCACAGATCCGTCAAGCTTTTGGTCAGCATTTGGTTGGAATGCGCATGAAACGTCGTGCGAGTATGGGCATATGTGGAGGTCATGAGGTTGTAGCTGCATATTCTTGCAGCCTAGGAGGTTGAAAGATATTATTACCAAGTCTTTTCCTGCTTCAGGCGCACCTTCACGACCTGAAGCCACATTTGCCCAGAGGAGGTGACAATATGAAGGCTTATGAACTGCTGTTCTTTGTTGACCCGTCGCTCGACCCCGAGACTCGTCTCGCTGTTATGAAGCGTATCGATACCACGATCGCTGAGGGCGCTGGCAAGGTCGACTCCGTTGACGAGTGGGGCAAGCGCAAGCTCGCCTACGAGATCAACGACCTCACCGATGGTGACTACACCCTCATCAACTTCCACGCAGATCCTACCCAGATCGCCGAGCTTGATCGCGTCCTGCGCATCACCGACGCTGTGGTCCGCCACATGATCGTCCGTCGCGACGACCAGGAGTAAGACTGTCGTTTTGGACTGGGCTTGTGCCCCAAGAGGAAGTAGTGAGTTATGAGCATCAATCGAGTGAACATCACCGGTAACCTCACCCGCGATCCCGAGCTGCGCGCCACAGCCGGCGGAACCCAGGTTCTGTCCTTTGGCGTCGCCGTGAACGATCGTCGCCGCAACGCGCAGACTGGCGAGTGGGAGGACTATCCCAACTTTGTCGACTGCACCATGTTCGGCACCCGCGCCGAGGCCGTGAGCCGTTTCCTGGCAAAGGGAAACAAGGTCGCGATCGAGGGCAAGCTGCGCTACAGCTCTTGGGAGCGCGACGGCCAGCGCCGGAGCAAACTTGAGGTCATCGTCGATGAGATCGAGTTTATGAGCTCCCGTGGTGGCCAGGGTGGCTACGACCAGGGCGGTTACGCCCCCGCAGCTCCCGCGCCTGCAGCACGTCCTGCCGCGCCGGTGGCTACGCCGCCCGCGGTCGACGTCTACGATGAGGACATCCCGTTCTAAGGGTTGTTCACCTATTTTTGAGTGAGAGGCGGCTTCGGTTCGCCGAAGTTGCCAAATGAAAGGTATTTTGACATGGCTAATGATTTTTCTGCACGTCAGCCGCGTCGTAAGTACTGCCAGTTCTGCAAGGAGAACACTGAGTTCATCGACTATAAGGACACTCAGCTTCTCCGTAAGTACATGACCGACCGTGGCAAGATCAAGCCCCGTCGCGTCACTGGCGCTTGCACGCAGCATCAGCATGACATCGCCAACGCCATCAAGCGCGCCCGCGAGATGGCTCTCCTGCCGTACACCGTCCCCGTGGTTTCCTCTCGTGGCAACCGCGACCGCGGCTAAGAAGGGAGACGCATCATGAAGGTTATTCTTCTCGATGAGATCAAGGGCAAGGGCGGCGAGGGTGACGTCGTAGAGGTCGCTCAGGGTTACGCTGAGAACTTCCTGTTCCCCAAGAAGCTCGCTGTTGCCGCCACCAAGGGCAACCTCAAGCAGCTTGACGAGCGTCGCAACAACATCGCCAAGCGCGAGGCCGTCCGTCTGGCTACCGCCAACGAGACCAAGGCTGCCTTCGAGGGCAAGACGGTCACCGTTGACGTCAAGGTCGGCGACGAGGGCATCCTCTTTGGCTCCGTTACCGCCGCTATGATCGCTGACGCCATCAAGGCTCAGCTCGGTATGGACATCGATCGCAAGCGCGTCGAGCTCGGTAAGCCCATCAAGGTTGCCGGTGCCCACACCGTTGCCATCTCGCTGTACCGCGAGATCAAGGCCGAGGTTGTCGTTCTCGTCGGCGTTACCGCCGAGGAGCTCGCTGCCGAGGCTGAGGTCGAGGAGGCCGCTGAGGTCGCCGAGGCCGAGACCGCCGAGGTCGAGACTGAGGCTGCTGCCGAGTAGCATTTGCTGCAACGCAACAATCTTGTTCTAAGAAGGGCGCTCTGGGAAACCAGGGTGCCCTTTTGTTTTTTTGCGCTGAGTGAGTGTCATGGCGAACGTTGCGCCGAAGTCCTATATACAGGACCGTTCATCCGTTTGGTTCGGTGATGATTGGCGGCGCGCGGCGCGTTTTGGGACCATGGCTGATACTATGGATGCTCGCAAGCGATATGAATGAGGATGCTCATGGCATATGACGATAGGGAGACCGGGCTGACGGTTGAGGACCGCGGCTCAAAGTTGGGTCTTCCCCAAAACCAAGATGCAGAGGCCAATGTACTGGCCGCTATGCTGCTATCGCCCGAGGTGGTCGAGGAGGCCCAGGTCGAGCTGCAGCCCGATGACTTCTACCGGCCCATTCATAAGACCATCTATACCGCGATGGTCGATATGTACAACAGCCGCATTCCCATCGACTCCATCTCGCTGATCGATTACCTGCGAAGCATCAACAAGCTCGATGCCGTGGGCGGCGAGGCGTACATTTTGGAGCTGATGGGTCAGACCCTGTCGCTCGTCAACTGGCAGCACCATGCCGCCATCGTTCGCCGCGATTCGATGCTGCGCGAGCTGATCGGCGCCACCAACGAGATCAACGCGCTGGCATATAACGCCCCCACCGACACCAAAGAGGTTGTCGAGCTGGCCGAGAGCAAGCTGCTCAAGGTCACGGCACGCGAGGTCAAGTCGAGCTACAAGACGCTGACCGAGTTTATGGTCGAGGCCTATAACGAGGCCGAGGAAGTGTGCCAGGCCGGTGGCCAGGCTGCGGGCGTGCCCACGGGCTTCCCGTCGCTCGACCGCATGCTCATGGGTTTTCGCGAAGGCCAGCTCATCATCATCGGTGCCCGTCCTGCCGTGGGTAAGACGTCGTTCGCTCTGAATCTGGCGCTCAACGCTGCCGCTGCTGGTTATACCGTCGGCTTCTTCTCGCTGGAGATGTCGGGCAAGGAAATTGCCCAGCGTCTGATTTGCGCCTATGCCATGATCTCGATCAGTGATTTCCGCATGGGCCGCATTAGCCCCGAGCAGTGGGCCAATATCAACGAGGCCACGCAGACCTTATCCAAGCTGGATATTCTGATTGACGATACGCCCGGCACCACAGTGACCGAGATTCGCGCCAAGAGCCGCCGTATGCTCCATAACAAGGAGAAGGCCATCATCATCCTGGACTACCTGCAGCTGGTGAGTCCTCCGCCGGGACGCCGCTCCGAGAGCCGTACCGTCGAGGTTTCGGAGATGTCGCGTGGTCTGAAGATCATGGCCAAGGAGCTCAAGATTCCGCTCATCGCGCTGTCGCAGCTGTCACGTCAGGTCGAATCCCGTACCGGCAAGCGCCCGCAGCTTTCCGACCTTCGTGAATCGGGCTCCATCGAGCAGGACGCCGATATCGTTATGTTCTTGGACCGCTCCGCCGACGAGGCCGAAGCCTCGCGCGACGATCGACCCGACGAGGGCGTTACGCGTATCGTCGTGGCCAAGAACCGTTCGGGCCCGATCGGCGACGTCGATCTGATGTTCCTGCCGGCATCCACCAAGTTTTATGAGCTTGATGGGGCACATGCCGAGGAGTAGGACAGGCGCCCGTTGCACGGGTATACTGGGAATGTTTTGTGCTTCTGCGTGCCGGCGTGGCGCGTAGACAGTCCATGAATGTAAGGAGTAAACATGCCGTCAACCGTTTTGGTCGGTGCCCAGTGGGGCGATGAGGGCAAGGGTAAGATTTGCGACCTGGTCGCCGGCGACTTCGATGCCGTCGTACGCTACTCGGGTGGCAACAACGCCGGTCACACCATCGTCGTCAACGGCAAGAAGTACGGCCTGCACCAGGTGCCCTCCGGCATCATGTATTCCGACCACGTGTCGGTGATCGGTAACGGCTGCGTCGTCAACCCCAAGGTTGTCCTTGAGGAGATCGACATGTTCGAGGCCGACGGCATCACCACCAAGAATCTCAAGATTAGCGGCAACGCGCATGTCATCATGCCGTACCACATCGATCTGGATGGCGCCTTTGAGCAGAAGCTCGGCAAGAAGAACATCGGTACCACCAAGCGTGGCATCGGTCCGTGCTATCAGGACAAGATGGCCCGCATTGGCCTGCGCATGCAGGACATGCTGGACGAGGCGCTGTTCCGCGACAAGCTGGAGACCGCTCTCGCCCGCGTGAACCCCGAGCTCGAGCTCATCTACAACCTGCCCACCTACACCGTGGACCAGATTTGCGACGAGTACCTGCCGATGGCCGAGCGCCTGCGTCCCTACATCACCGAGACGAGTCTGCTGCTCAACAACATGATCGACGAGGGCAAGGACCTGCTGTTTGAGGGCGCCCAGGCGACGCTGCTCGACATCGACCACGGCACCTATCCGTACGTGACGTCTTCCAACTGCACCGCCGGCGGCGCCATTACCGGTTCCGGCGTCGGCATGAAGAACGTCGACCGCGTGCTGGGCGTCATGAAGGCCTATATCACCCGCGTCGGTTCGGGCCCCATGCCCACCGAGCTTTCCTATGAGTCCGAGGCCGGTCACACGCTGACCGAGGAGGGCTGTGAGTACGGCGTGACCACCGGTCGCCGTCGTCGCTGCGGCTGGTTCGACGGCCCCATCGCCAACTACGCCTCGCGCGTCAACGGCCTCACCGACATCGCCATGACCAAGCTCGACGTGCTTTCGGCCTTCGACACCATTAAGGTGTGCGTGGCCTACGACGTCGATGGCGAGCGTTACACGAGCGTGCCCGAGCACCAGGTGCGCTTTGAGCATGCCAAGCCCATCTACGAGGAGCTTCCTGGCTGGAAGTGCGACATCACCGGTTGCCGCAGCTTTGACGAGCTGCCGCAGGAGGCTCAGGACTACGTGGCGTTTATCGAGGATCTGGCACACACCCGCGTGACGTTCATTGGCGTTGGCGCTGGTCGCGAGCAGATCATCAACCGATTCTGGAAGTAATCGGGACTATTTGGTTATTGCGATATACCCCTTTGCAGCCCGGACGGGCGGCCGAGGGGTATATTTGCTTGCAAAGGGCTCGCGCGGAGCGGGCCGTTCATCCATAGAGGAGGCACCCTTGAAGGCGGACACTCAAACCATCGACATCCTGTTGTTGGGCAGCGGCGGCCGTGAGCATGCTTTGGCAGCTAAGCTCGCAGCATCACCGCGCGCCGGCAAGCTCTACATCGCGCCGGGCAACGGCGGCACCGCGAGCTGCGGCGAGAACGTTGTTCTCGACGACTGTGATCCTGCGGCCGTGGCGGCGTTTGCGCAGAGCCACGGATGCGGACTCGTGGTAATTGGCCCCGAGGCTCCGCTCGTGGCGGGCGTGGCCGACGCCGTGCGCGCGGCGGGTATTCCCTGCTTTGGCCCGGGTGCCGAGGGTGCCCAGATGGAGGGCTCCAAGCTGTTCTCCAAGCAGCTCATGGAGCGTGCGGGCATTCCGACGGCAGCCTACGGCTCGTTTACCGACGAGGCTTCGGCTCTCGCCTACGTACGCGAGCAAGGCGCCCCGCTGGTCGTCAAGGCCGACGGCCTTGCCGCAGGCAAGGGCGTTATCGTGGCGACCGAACTTGAGCAGGCCGAGGATGCCGTGCGCGAGTGCTTTGGCGGCACCTTTGGCGATGCCGGCAACACCGTGGTTATCGAGGAGATGCTCGTTGGTCCCGAGTGCTCGCTGCTGGCCTTTACCGACGGCAAGACCGTGCGCCCCATGGCTACCTCGCAGGACCACAAGCGCGCGCTCGAGGGCGACAAGGGCCCCAACACCGGCGGCATGGGCGTCTACAGCCCGGTGCCCATCGTGACCGATGAGGAGCACGCCACGATGGTGAAGGTCATGGAGCAGACCGTTGCCGAGCTTGCTGCCGAGGGCATCGACTACCGCGGCTGCCTGTATGGCGGCTTTATGCTCACCCCCGCCGGCCCCAAGGTGCTGGAGTTCAACGCCCGCTTTGGTGATCCCGAGACGCAGGTCGTGCTCCCGCGCCTTAAGAACGACCTGGTCGAGGTTATGCTCGCCTGCGCCAACTGCGAGCTTGATCAGATTGAGCTCGATTGGCGTGACGAGTGGGCCGTTGCTGTTGTCCTGACGAGCGCGGGCTACCCCGGCAGCTACGAGAAGGGCAAAGTCATCACCGGCATCGCCGACGCCGAGGCCATGGAGAACGTGACCGTTTACCATGCCGGCACCGCCGTGGTGGACGGTCAGCTCGTGACCAACGGCGGTCGTGTGCTTGCCGTGACCGCGCTGGGCGACACGTTCGAGAACGCTCGCAACCTTGCCTACGAGGCCTGCGAGAAGATTGATTTTGAGGGCAAGACCCTGCGTCACGACATCGGCCTGCGCGCGCTGCGCGGCCGCGACGCCTGGGATGCCTAAAATCCGAGAGGGATGAGACGGATGGACGAGAAGAACGAAGAGCTCGTGGACGCGCAAATCGTCGAAGAGGACAGCCGCATGTATGGGCACGCCGAGGGCGAGCCGGGTGGCGAGGTCGCTGACGAGCCGGCGCTGGTGCTGGGCGACGACGACCCGCACGATGCCGAGCTGCACGAGAAGATTCTTTCGGAGGAGTGCGCCTGGAAGGGCAAGATCCTTGACGTCCACCGTCTTGAAGTTGAGCTGCCCAACGGTCACCGCAGCGCCCGCGATATCGTTCGCCATCCGGGTGCGGCGGCCGTTGTGGCACTGACCGAGAGCGGCAAGATCGTACTGGTGCGTCAGTACCGCACCGCCATCGACCGCGTGACGGTCGAGATTCCCGCCGGCAAGCTCGATCCAGGCGAGGACCCGCTCGATTGCGCCAAGCGCGAACTGCATGAGGAGACGGGCTTTAGGGCTGGTCGTATTCGCTTTTTGACGTCGATTGTCACGTCCTGCGGTTTTTGCGATGAGATCATCCACATCTACTTGGCTACCAAGCTCGAGTTTGATGCGCCCAACCCCGATGATGACGAGTTTGTCAACGTGGACCTGGTGCCGCTGCACGAGCTGATCGACGCCGTGCTCGACGGCAAGATCGAAGACGCCAAGACCGTCGTAGGCGCCTTGGCCTGCGATAGCATCGCGCACAGGCTGGGCGGAACTGAGCTTTAACGAGCGGGGATGATCCCGCAGGTTTGTGTAAGTCAGCGAAAGTGCTCCATTTGAGACAAGGTGGCCTAAAAGAGGAGGGAAGCGTATGGATATACGCGACCGACGATTGAAGGCCAGATTGTCCAAATGGAGCACTTGCAGCGTCGAGACGAAACGCGGTTTGGTAAAACCGCGTAAGGTGATTATGTTTAAGAGGTTTTTGTCTTATTACAAGCCCCAGATGGGGCTTTTTGTTGCTGATACTGTTTGCGCTCTGGTGCTTGCTGCCATTGACCTTGCGTTTCCTATTATTCTGCGCAATTTGACCGGTGGGCTGTTTACCCAGGGCCAGGCTGCCATTATGCAGGCGCTCGGTATGATCGCGGTGGGGCTGGTGCTGATGTATGCCGTTCGCTGCGCCTGCCGCTACTTTGTGAGCTACTGGGGCCACGTGATGGGTGCGCGTATGGAGTCCAAGATGCGCGAGGACCTGTTTGACCAGTACGAGCGCTTTAGCTTTGCGTACTTCGACCGCAACAGTTCGGGCGACATGATGAGCCGCGTGGTCAACGATCTGTTCGATATCTGCGAGGCGGCGCACCACGTGCCCGAGTGGATCATCATCTGCGGCATCGAGATTATTGGCTCGTTTGCGATCCTCTTTACCATCGCCCCGGTGCTGGCGCTCGCCATGGCCGTGGTGACGGCGGCGTTTGCGGTCATCATGTTTTGGCAGAACATGCGCATGCGCGAGGTTTTTAGCGACAACCGCAAAAAGATCAGCGGCATCAATGCGCAGCTGCAGGATTCGCTTGCAGGCATGCGCGTAGTCAAGAGCTTTGCCAACGAGGAGACCGAGCGCGCCAAGTTCCGTGCCTCTAACGATCGCTACCTTTCGTCCAAGGAGAACATGTATCACGCCATGGGCGTCTATACCGCGACGTATGGCCTGCTCTCGGGTGTGCTCTATGTGATCGTGGTGCTGCTGGGCGGCTGGCTGGTCGCCCAGGGACAGCTGCAGGCGGTCGATATGGCGACCTTTGCACTCTATATTTCGCTGTTCTGCACGCCGCTCGAGACGCTCGTCAATTCGGCCGAAACGTATCAGAAGGCTATCGCCGGCTTTAAACGTATGGACGAGGTGCTCTCGACCGCGCCGGATATCCAGGACAAGCCGGGCGCTACGGATCTGCAGGTGACTGCCGGCGCCGTGGAGTATCACGACGTGTGCTTTAACTACGAGGATGTCGAGCTGGGCGAGGGCGATGCCGACGAGCGTCCTGTTATCGACCACATGGACCTGTCTATCAAGCCCGGCCAGACCATCGCGCTGGTTGGCCCCTCGGGCGGCGGCAAGTCCACGACCTGTTCGCTCCTGCCGCGCTTTTATGACGTGGCTACCGGATCCATTAGCATCGACGGTCAGGACGTGCGCGATGTGACGCAGCAGAGCCTGCGCCGCGCCATCGGCCTGGTGCAGCAGGATGTCTATCTGTTTGACGGCACGATTGGCGAGAACATCGCCTACGGCAAGCCGGGCGCTACGGCAGAAGAGATCGCCGAGGCCGCCCGTCGCGCCAACATCGATGCCTTTATCGAGTCGCTTCCGCAGGGCTACGACACCGTGGTGGGCGAGCGCGGCAGCCGTCTTTCGGGCGGACAGAAGCAGCGCGTTGCCATCGCGCGCGTGTTTCTCAAGAACCCCAAGATCCTGATTTTGGACGAGGCGACGAGTGCTTTGGATAACGAGAGCGAGGAGGCGGTGCAGGAGTCACTCGAAGAGCTGGCACGCGGCCGCACCACGATTATCATCGCCCACCGTCTTTCGACCATTAAGCATGCCGATGAGATTGCGACCGTTGAGCATGGTCGCGTTGTGGAGCGTGGCACGCACGAGGAGCTTCTCGCCCGTGGCGGCACCTATGCCCGTTACTATCGAATGCAGTTCGAAGGTGCGCGTGCGCACGAGCTCGACTGATTGATATGACAGGAAGTTTATGGCTGACAAGAACCCTTTGACTCCGGAAGAAGTGACGGAGTTATTCTCCGAAATCGATGCATCCGGCGTCTTGGATCCCACGCTCGCCAAAAAGCGTACCGAGCGCATGCGTGAGAAGGAGGCTGCGGCCAAGCGCGGTGACAAAGCGGCGCTAGCGCAGCTGCGCAGCGAGGACCGCGCGAGCCAGGCAAAACATATCGACCCGCTGTCCGAGGACGATCCTTCGGGCTCGCAGGTGAGCCATACCATTACGAAAACCGCGATGGCCGTGGTCATCGGTATTTTGGTGCTGATCGTGGGCATGCAGATTGGCTACGGCGTGATGCGTCGTCTGAACACCGCCAACCTGTCCGAGAGCGTTTCGGTCGATACCGTTTCGACGGCGCTGAAGGGCGGCCTTGAGTGGGGCAACGGCTTTACGCAGTTCCCGCTCGACTTTACCGTCGATGAAGCCGATGAACGCACGGGCACGGTCGAGGTGACGGTGTTGGACACATCGTCTGCCAACGAGCTCGAGCTGCTGTCCAACGGGCAGATTCAGGCCGCGGCGCTTGCGACCAACGCGCTGCTCAACGATAAGATCGACCGCGTGGTGTATAACGTTCACGCCTATATCGACGAGGATAGCAACATTCAGCATGATTCCTTCTTTGGCATGTTCCCCGCCCAGGGCCACCAGAGCGCCATCCTGACGTTCGTGTGGACCAAGAGCTCATCCAACGCCACGAATATCGACTGGAAGATGCGCATCGTGAGTATGGATGACACCATTGCCGAGCGCATTCAGAAGCAGGTGAACTCGGTGTCGTCGTTGATTGAGGACCCGGTGGTGAGCCAGACCAAGATTGACGAGGAAAAGGCCGAGCGTGACCTGGAGCATCGTCTGCATGGCCGCGAGATTTTCCGCGGCGGCAAGCCCGATCGCACACCGTCCGAACTGCTGGAGCAGGACAAGAAATAATAAGACGCTATCATCCCGTGTGAGCCACAAGCCCGCGCGGGATGATTTTTTAAGGCTCTGTTAGACCAGGATTGACATTCCGCCCCATCATCTCCTTGCGATTGCAC
>URHQ01000052.1 GCA_900547655.1 uncultured Collinsella sp. | reverse complement strand
TATAAGAGACAGACACGTTCTATGTGGTCGACAACAACCCCGGCAGCGTCGCGCATCCCGAGGCTCACGCTCACGGCGAGTCCGACGTGCTACTGCGCACCCAGACCTCGGGCGTGCAGATTCACACCATGGAGTCGCAGAAGCCGCCCATCTACATGATCTGCCCGGGCACCGTCTACCGTCCCGACACGGCCGACGCCTGCCATCTGCCGCAGTTCAACCAGATCGAGGGTCTGGTCGTCGACGAGGGTATCACCTTTGGCGATCTTAAGGGCACGCTCGACTACTTTGTTAAGTGCATGTTTGGCGAGGATCGCAAGACGCGCTATCGCCCGCACTTCTTCCCCTTCACCGAGCCTTCCTGCGAGGTGGACGTGAGCTGCCACGTGTGCGGCGGCAAGGGCTGCAACTTCTGCAAGCATAGCGGCTGGATTGAGATCCTGGGCTGTGGCATGGTCGACCCCAACGTTCTGATCAACTGCGGCATCGACCCCGAGAAGTACACCGGCTTCGCCTTTGGTATTGGCGCCGAGCGCGTCGCGGCACTGCGCTACGACCTGCCCGACCTGCGCACGTTGATGACTGGTGACATGAGGTTCTTGAACCAGTTCTAGAACGCTTTCTTCTTAGTTGCAGTTTCCGGCTCAAAGCCGCATTTATGAAAGGAGACCAGTTAGATGCGCGTTTCTTACGACTGGCTCAAGACCATGATCGATATTCCGGAGGATCCCAAGACCCTTTCGGACGAATATATCCGTACCGGCACCGAGGTCGAGGTGATCGACACCGTGGGCGAGTCCTTCGACCACGTGGTGACCGCCAAGGTGCTCACCAAGACCCCGCACCCCGATAGCGACCACATGCATGTGTGCTCGGTCGACGTGGGTGACAAGAACCTCGACGCCGACGGCAATCCCGCTCCGCTGCAGATCGTCTGCGGCGCGCAGAACTTCGAGGCCGGCGACCACATCGTCACGGCCATGATCGGCGCTGTCCTGCCCGGCGACGTCAAGATCAAGAAGAGCAAGCTTCGCGGCGTCGTGTCCATGGGCATGAACTGCTCCGCGCGCGAGCTCGGCCTGGGCGGCGACCACTCCGGCATTATGATCCTGCCCGAGGACACGCCCTGCGGCATGCCGTTTGCCGAGTACGTGGGCTCGAGCGACACCGTGCTCGACTGCGAGATCACGCCCAATCGTCCCGACTGCCTGTCCATGATCGGCATGGCCCGCGAGACCGGCGCCATCTTCGACCGCGATTTCCACGTTGAGCTGCCCGCCATCAAGGCCGAGACCGGCCGCGCGACCGACGACGAGCTTTCCGTCGAGATTGCCGACGAGGGCCTGTGTGACCGCTACGTTGCCCGCATCGTGCGCAACGTGAAGGTCGGTCCGTCGCCCGACTGGATGGTCAAGCGCCTCAACGCCCTGGGCGTGCGCCCGCACAACAACATCGTCGATATCACCAACTACGTGATGATGCTTACCGGCCAGCCGCTGCACGCCTTTGACCTCGACACCTTTGCCGAGCGCGATGGCAGACGCCGCGTGGCGGTTCGCGCCGCCCAGCAGGACGAGAAGTTCACGACGCTCGATGGCGAGGAGCGTGTGCTCGACGCCGGCATGGGCCTCATCACCGACGGCGAGCGTCCCGTGGCGCTGGCCGGCGTTATGGGCGGCATGGATTCCGAGATCGAGGACGATACCGTCGATGTGATGGTCGAGAGCGCCTGCTTCAACGCCGGCCGCACCTCGCACACCAGCCGTGACCTGTCGCTGATCTCCGACGCCTCCATCCGCTTTGAGCGCCAGGTCGACGAGACCGGCTGCGTGGACGTCGCCAATGTGACGTGCGCGCTTATCGAGGAGATCGCCGGCGGCGAGGTCGCCCCCGGCTATGTGGACGTGTTCCCCGCGCCCAAAACCATCGACAGCATCAAGCTGCGCCTGGCCCGCGTGCGCGCCATCTGCGGCGCCGACATCGAGCCCGACTTTATCGAGCGTTCGCTCACCCGCCTGGGCTGCACCGTCGAGTGCGACGGCGAGGACTTTATGGTCACGCCGCCGAGCTTCCGTCCCGACCTGCCGCGTGAGATCGACCTGATCGAGGAGGTCCTGCGCCTATGGGGCATGGGTCGCGTCACGGCGACCATTCCGGCTGCCAAGAACCACATCGGCGGTCTGACGCGCGAGCAGAAGCTTACCCGCAAGGTCGGCGAGATCCTGCGCGCCTGTGGCCTCAACGAGACCACGACCTTTGGCTTTGCCGCCCCGGGCGACCTGGAGAAGATTGGCATGTCCACCGAGGGCCGCGGCTGCCCCGTGGTTCTCATGAACCCGCTGGTGGCCGAGCAGACCGAGATGCGCCGCTCGCTGCTGCCGGGTCTGCTGCAGTCTGTGGCCTACAACGAGGCCCACGGCACGCCCAACGTGCATCTGTACGAGGTCGGCAGCCTGTTCCACGGTCGCGAGAACGCCAGCCTGCCCAAGGAGACCAAGTCCGTGGCGGGCGTGCTCTCGGGCCAGTGGAGCGAGCAGTCTTGGAACATGAAGTACCGCAAGCTGCGTTTCTTCTCTGGCAAGGGCATCGTTGAGGAGCTGCTTGCCCAGCTGCGCATCGAGAAGGTTCGCTTCCGTCCCGTCGAGGGCGAGAGCTATGCCTTCCTGCAGCCGGGTCGTGCTGCCGAGGTGCTCTCGGGCGGTACCGTGCTGGGCTGGGTTGGCGAGATCCACCCCGAGGCGCGCGAGGCTATGGGCATTGACGAGGTCGTCGTTGCCTTTGAGCTCGACCTGGACAAGCTGATCAAGGGCGCCCGCAACCAGGAGAACTACCGTGAGTTCTCGCAGTACCCGGCCGTTGAGCACGACCTTGCTATCGTGGTCGACAACACTGTGACCTGCGAGGATCTTGAGCGTCGTATTACGAGTGCCGGCGGCAAGCTGCTCGAGGGCGTGTGCCTGTTCGATGTCTACCGCGATCCGGTCCGCATCGGCAAGGGCAAGAAATCCATGGCCTTTGCGCTTACGTATCGCTCCGACGACCACACGCTCACCAGCGAAGAGGTCGAAAAAGCGCACCAGAAGATCGTCACCAAGGTGTGCAAGGGCGTAAACGGCGAGGTCCGCGGCTAGGATTTGTGCTGGGAGCACAGGACCCCTCGGCAGTTGCTGTGGGGCCCTGCGTGACCGCGGTGTTCGGAAAAGGCGCCGTTGAACCTGCATATATGACACGCGCATTACATAACGGCGTGCTGCTTTGTCGGCAGTGCGCCGTTTTGCTATGATAGCCCGCGGCGTGTTACGAATCTGACAATACGTAACACTGACAAGGTGATTTAAGCGGCGTTGCAATTCCGTGCGCCGATAACCGGGAGGCGTACATGCACATTCCAGATAACTATCTATCCCCGCAAACCGATGCCGTCATGGCGGTGGCGATGGTGCCCGTTTGGGTCCACTGCATCAAGAAGGTGCGCGCCACGCTCGATCGCGAGCACATGGCGTTCCTGGGCATTTGCGCCGCATTCTCCTTTTTGCTCATGATGTTCAACGTGCCGCTGCCTGGCGGCACCACTGGTCACGCTGTTGGCGGCTCGCTCATCGCGCTGCTGCTGGGCCCCGAGGCTGCTGCCATTGCCGTCTCGGTTGCACTCGCGCTGCAGGCGCTGCTGTTTGGCGACGGCGGCGTTCTGTCCTTTGGCGCCAACTGCTTTAACATGGCCTTTGTGCTGCCGTTCGTCGCTGCTATCGTGTTCCGTGCGCTCAACAGCCGTCTGCACGACAAGAGCTGGGGCACCTCGGTTTCTGCCATCGTGAGCGGTTGGGTCGGCCTGTGCCTGGCGGCCCTATGTGCGGCGATCGAGTTTGGCATTCAACCGATGCTCTTCACCAACGCTTCGGGCGCGCCGCTGTACTGCCCCTTCCCGCTGTCCGTGGCTATTCCGGCCATGTTGATCCCGCATATGCTGGTTGCCGGCGTAGTCGAGGGCGTAGCGACGGCCGCCATCTACGGTTTCATTAAGAAGACGGCGCCGAGCGTTATCGTTGGCCCCGAGGCTTCCGACGGCATGCTGAACGCCGAGGGCGCAACCGCCAAGAAGACCTCGCTGGTCCCCACGCTCATCTTGGTTGCCGTGCTTGTCGTGGCCACGCCGCTGGGCCTGCTGGCCACGGGTGACGCCTGGGGTGAGTGGGACGCCGAGGGCGCCGCGACCGCCGTTCAGGAGGCTGGCGACGACAGCCTGCAGGCTTCGGTCGGTCTCGATACCCCGACCTTTGCCGATTCCCTGCCCACGGGCGATTACCTGCAGGCCTATTCCGAGGAGCAGGGTTTTGACTTTGCCGGCCAGGCTGCCATGTATATCCTGTCCGGTGTGATTGGCGTGGCGGTGCTCACCATCGCATTCCGCCTGATCTCGCTTACGGTCAAGGAAAGCGGTGCTCATGGCAATAGCCGAGCTGCCTAGCTGGCTTGCGGTCGAGCAGCGATACGAGCCCGCGGGGGCTCGGCATCGTGTGATGCAAAAGAACGTCCTGCACCTGGCGAGCCTGCTTGAGCGGGTTCGCCTGGGCGGAGGCGCGCACGAGGGCGGGTCGATGGTCGACCGCGCCCTTTCTTGCGTTTCGGCTCCGGTGCGCCTGGTGGGGATGTTCGTTTGCGTCCTGTGCGTGTGTCTGACGCAAAGCCCGCTGTATCTGATGTTGATGGCGGCGATCGCGTTGGTGCTGGTCGCGGTGCGCCCCGCACGCGGGCTGCGCGCGACCTTTGTACCGGCGCTCGGCGCCACGGGGCTCGCGGTGGTACTGGCGCTGCCTGCCCTGCTGCTGGGCGCGTCTGCCACGGGTGCCATGCTCAAGATCGCGCTCAAGACGTTTATTAATGTGTCGCTGGTGCTGGGCGTTTCGTGGACCCTCACGTGGAGCCGCATGTCGGCGGCGCTCAAGATGCTGCATCTACCCGACGAAGTTATCTTTACGTTTGATATGGCGCTCAAGCACATCGAGGTGCTGGGTCGCACGGCGCATGATCTGTGCGAATCGGTCATGCTGCGCAGCGTGGGTCGTGCGCCTGCGGGTTTTTCGCGCACTGACTCGCTGGCGGGTATCATGGGCATGACGTTTATCAAGGCGATGGAATGCAGCCGCGCGATGGACGAGGCTATGCTTTGCCGCGGCTTTGCCGGTGCGTATCCGGCGCCCGCGCGGAGCGGCTTTGGCTGGCGCGATGCGGTCTATGCGGCCGGCGTGGCGTTGCTCGCCGTGTTGTGTGCGGTACTGTAGCGCGGGCGGTCTAGCCGTCGATGTGAGTAGGGAAGGGCGACGTTTTGACGATCGATATGAATAGTGCGGCGGGCACGAACGGTGCGGGCGGCGCCGAGGTCGCGCCGCTCATCGAGCTGCGCGATGTGGTGTTTTCCTATGTGGGGCATACGGTTGTCGACGACGTGTCGCTGCAGGTCGATCGTGGGGAGCTCGTTGCCCTGCTCGGTCCCAACGGCTGCGGTAAGACGACGATTATGCGCCTTATTAACGGCCTTGAACTCGCGGATGCAGGGGCATACCTGTTTGACGGGCACGTGATCGATGCGGCGTTTCTAAAGGATTCCGCGGCCGCTCAGCGTTTTCATCAGCGCGTGGGCTTTGTATTCCAGAATGCCGACGCCCAGCTGTTCTGCGCTACGGTGGGCGAGGAAGTTGCTTTTGGTCCCGCGCAGATGGGGCTGCCGGCAGACGAGCTCGAGCGCCGCGTGCGCGATGCCATGGAGCTGTTCCAGGTTGCCGACCTTGCCGACGCCTCTCCCTATCAGCTCTCGGGCGGGCAAAAGAAGCGCGTTGCGCTCGCTGCGGTGGTGTCGATGAACCCGGATATCTTGGTCCTCGACGAGCCTACCAATGGGCTCGATGAGGATTCATGCGACATCGTGGTCAACTTCTTGCTGGCCTACGTCGCGGCGGGTAAGACGGTCTTGATGAGCACACATCACCAGGATTTGGTGCGACGCTTGGGTGCCCGTGCAATCTATATCGATCGATATCACCATGTGGTCGAGGCGCCTTCGCCGTCGTATGGAACCGAAAGCGGTGCTACGAACTAGTTGCTGCGTAGAGCGTGCGTAGCCGCCCGCGCGGCTTTGCCGTGATGGTATAGTTATCCAGGTTTTTTATGGGGGTGGCTATGCCAAGCTGGAACATTCATATCGCTCAGACGGAGTGTTTGCTGGAGCGCACCAGTGCGCTTGCCGATAGCGTGCGCGACCGCAATGCCTTTTTGTTTGGCTGCGTGGTTCCGGATATCTTCGTGGGCTATATGGTCCCTGGCATCGCCGACCCCATCCCGTACCGCATCACGCACTTTGCCAAGCCTGAGCCCATCCCTAAGCCTCGTGAACATGAGTTCTGGGATACCTATGTGGCACCATTGCTTAAAGGTTCGCCCACCGGTGCGCCGGCCGCGGCAACCTCGATTATCGAGGAACGCGAGCGACTGAACCGCGTGCACTATCCCCAGCGCTACAAGGATGCCGAGCCGGTTGCCGGTCCCGGCGCCTGTGAGTTCTCGCTTGCGTCCGAAGATGTGGCGCAGTCGCTGCTCGATTTAACGCTGGGCGTCTGGTCGCATCTGGTGGCCGACACGGTATGGAACACGCGTGTGAACCAGTATCTGGAGGCGCACGGCGGCAAGCCGTGTGAGGAGTTCCGCATTAAAAAGCAGGGCGATTTCGACTGGTTTGGCAAGACACTCGGCATCGTTTCGATTCCGCGCGCGACCGATCGCCTGTATACTGCGGCGACCCGTTTTGGTCAGTATCCCATCCATAAGGAGTATGTGCTCAAGACCATTGGCGTTATGCACGAGATTGTACGCGAAAACCCCGGTGAGCCCGATCATCCGCCGTATCGCTTGCTAACCGAGGAGTTTTTCGATGCGACGTTTACCGAGGTCATCGAGCTGACCGAGGCGGGATTTGCGGCTCGCGTTGCTGCTTCTGACGTCCCCGCAGCCCCCCTGATCGCTAGCTGCTAGCCGGCCGGCTTGACGGTGAACAGCTCATCCCAATTGACCAACAGCTCCCGTCGCAGGGCGTCTTCGGTGGTGCGCTCGGCATCGGAGAGGCTTGCGATTGAACGCAAATCGATGAAGCGGCATATGAAGAAGGTCTTTAAAAAGGGCCCGGAAGGCAATGCCTTCCGGGCCCTTTGCAATGCAAATCTGCTTGCAAGTACGATTTAGCGTACCTGAGCGACGTAAGCGACGTTGGTCGAGGAGACCTTGTCCTCGAGCTGGACGCTCATGCGGGGATCGCCGGCGGTAGCGACGGTCAAATCGCCAGTCTTGACGTAGCCGAGCTCCTTAGCGGTCTCGATCGCCTTGACGATCGTGCCGTTGACGGTGCCCTGGGTAATCTCTGCCTGGTGCGGGATGACGCCCCAGTACATGATCATCTGCTGGACGGCCCACTCGTGGCGGGAGAACGCGCAGATCGGCATGTTGGGACGGAAGTGCGAGATCAGGCGGGCAGTACGACCAGTGGTCGTCGGCACGGTGATGCACTTGGCGCCAACGGTGGTGGCCATGTTCACAGCGGACATACCCACAACGTTGTTGACGACGCGGGTGCCGTGAGCGTCAGCCGGAACCTCGAGTGGAGCGTGAGCCGGGAGGTACTTCTCGGTCTCGAGAGCAATGCTGGCCTGCATCTTGACGGCCTCGACCGGGTACTTACCGGCAGCGGACTCGCCAGAGAGCATAACGGCGTCGGTGCCGTCGTAAATGGCGTTAGCAACGTCGGCAACCTCGGCGCGCGTCGGGCGCGGGTTCTGCTGCATGGAGTCGAGCATCTGCGTAGCGGTGATAACGGGCTTGTAGGCCGCGTTGCACTTAGCGATGATCTCCTTTTGGATGTGCGGAACGAGCTCGGGCTTGATCTCGATGCCCAGGTCGCCACGGGCGACCATGATGCCGTCGGAAGCCTCGAGGATCTCGTCGAAGTTCTCGACGCCCAGGGCGCACTCGATCTTCGGGAAGATTGTCACGTGCTCGCCACCGTTCTCGCGGCAAAGCTTGCGAATGCCGCGGACGGACTCGCCGTCACGGATGAAGGAAGCGGCGATGTAGTCGATGTTCTCGGTCAGGCCAAAGAGGATGTCCTGACGATCGCGCTCGGTGATAGCGGGCAGCGAGATGTTGACGTTGGGCATGTTGACGCCCTTGCGCTCGCCGATCAGGCCGTCGTTCTTAACGACGCAGGTCATGTCCTGGCCGTCGACGGACTCGACCTCGAGGGCAACCAGACCGTCATCGATCAGGATGAGGGAGCCCTTCTCGACCTCGGAGGGCAGAGCCAGGTAGTCGAGGGAGATGTGCTCAGCGGTGCCGTGGAAATCCTCGGACGTGGGCTGAGCGGTGACGACGATCTTATCGCCGGTCTTGACGGCAACCTTCTTGCCATCGACCAGTAGGCCGGTGCGGACCTCGGGGCCCTTGGTGTCGAGCAGGATGCCGACGGGCAGACCGAGCTCCTTGGAAATACGACGGACGCGCTCGATGCGACCGTGGTGCTCGTCGTAGGATCCGTGCGAGAAGTTAAAACGGGCGACGTTCATGCCCGCCTTGATCATCTCACGGATGGTCTCGTCGCTATCGCAGGCGGGACCCATGGTGCATACAATCTTAGTGCGCTTGTACATTCAGACCTCCATCTGACATCGTCTTGCGCTGATAGATAAACCATAAGAAATAAAACTGAGATGATTATAACGAAATGACGACCGAACACCCCCAAAAATCGACCGTATGCCGAATTAGAAGTTCATTTTTTGCGGTAAAAACGGTATATGAAAAAACTTTATCAACCGTTCTGACCGCTGCTATCTGGGCGATATTTCAGTTTGACGATGCGCCGAAGAAAAAACGTTTTATCAATGTTGAGCATCACACGGTCTGCATCGTTGCACTCGAGCCGTGTTTCCAATTGGAATGTTTTGGCTAGACGCGCCGCTTTGGGGTACCATAGCCCCACTATCAACTGCCGCTCAGCACGGCAGCCTTGATGAGCCCTTGCCCTTCTCCTGGGAATTATGATCGGGCATCAATCTGCTGAGTGGCCCGAATCCCAGGAGGGGACTCTATATGCAAAAGGAATACCTGTCCGCCGCGGCGGAGGTACTCAGCGACCAGGGCGTCGATGAGAACCTCGGCCTGAGCAACGACGAGGCGTCGTCGCGCCTCGCCAAGACAGGCCCTAACAAGCTCGAGGAAGCCGAGAAGACCCCGTTGTGGAAGCGCTTCTTTGAGCAGATGGCCGACCCCATGGTTATCATGCTGATCGTTGCCGCCGTCATCAGTGCACTCACGGGCATGGTCAAGGGTGAGGCGGACTTTGCCGATGTCGCCATCATCATGTTCGTCGTTATCGTCAACTCGGTGCTGGGCGTGGTTCAGGAGGCCAAGAGCGAGGAAGCTCTCGAGGCATTGCAGGAGATGAGCGCCGCGCAGTCCAAGGTTCTGCGCGACGGCAAGCTCGTGCACCTGCCGAGTGCCGAGCTCGTGCCCGGTGACGTGATCATGCTCGAGGCGGGCGACTCCGTCCCGGCCGACTGCCGCGTGCTCGAGAGCGCCACGATGAAGATCGAGGAGGCCGCCCTTACCGGCGAGTCCGTGCCCGTCGAGAAGCATGCCAACGTGATCGAGCTCGCCACCGGCACCGATGACGTGCCGCTCGGCGACCGCAAGAACATGTGCTACATGGGTTCCACCGTGGTATACGGCCGCGGCCGCGCCGTCGTGGTCGGCACCGGCATGAACACCGAGATGGGTAAGATCGCCGGCGCCCTGGCCGAGGCCAAGGAAGAGCTCACGCCGCTGCAGGTGAAGCTTGCCGAGCTCAGCCGCATCCTCACCATCATGGTTATCGTCATCTGCGTCGTTATCTTTGGTGTCGACATCATCCGCCACGGCGTGGGCAACGTTCTTACCGACCCGACCGCCCTGCTCGATACCTTTATGGTTGCCGTCTCGCTCGCCGTCGCTGCCATCCCCGAGGGCCTGGTCGCCGTCGTGACCATCGTGCTGTCGCTTGGCGTGACCAAGATGGCCAAGCGCCAGGCAATCATCCGCAAGCTCTCTGCCGTCGAGACTCTCGGCTGCACGCAGACCATCTGCTCCGACAAGACCGGTACCCTTACCCAAAACAAGATGACCGTCGTCAAGCACGAGCTCGCTGCGCCTAAGGAGAAGTTCCTGGCCGGCATGGCTCTGTGCTCCGATGCCCAGTGGGACGAGGAGCTGGGCGAGGCCGTGGGCGAGCCGACTGAGTGCGCGCTCGTCAACGACGCCGGCAAGGCGGGCCTCACTGGCCTGACTGCCGAGCACCCGCGCGTGGGTGAGGCCCCGTTCGACTCGGGCCGCAAGATGATGTCCGTGGTCGTCGAGACCCTGGACGGCGAGTATGAGCAGTACACCAAGGGCGCGCCCGACGTGGTGATCGGCCTGTGCACCCATATCTACGACGGCGACAGGGTCGTTCCGCTGACCGAGGAGCGTCGCGCCGAGCTCGTGGCCGCCAACAAGGCTATGGCCGACGAGGCCCTGCGCGTACTGGCGCTGGCAAGCCGCACCTACACCGAGGTTCCGGCCGACTGCAGCCCCACTGCGCTCGAGCACGATCTGGTCTTCTGCGGCCTGTCCGGCATGATTGACCCGGTCCGACCCGAGGTCGCCGACGCCATCCGCGAGGCGCACGACGCCGGTATCCGCACCGTCATGATCACGGGCGACCACATCGACACCGCCGTGGCCATCGCCAAGCAGCTGGGCATCGTCACCGACCGCAGCCATGCCATCACCGGTGCCGACCTCGATCGCATGAGCGACGAGGAGCTCGACGCGCACATCGAGGACTACGGCGTGTACGCCCGCGTCCAGCCCGAGCATAAGACCCGCATCGTCGAGGCTTGGAAGTCGCGCGACCAGATCGTGGCCATGACGGGCGACGGCGTCAACGACGCCCCGTCCATCAAGCGTGCCGACATCGGCGTTGGCATGGGCATCACCGGTACCGATGTCACCAAGAACGTTGCCGACATGGTGCTTGCCGACGACAACTTCGCCACCATCATCGGCGCCTGCGAAGAGGGCCGTCGCATCTACGACAACATCCGCAAGGTCATCCAGTTCCTGCTTTCGGCCAACCTTGCCGAGGTCTTCTCGGTGTTTATCGCCACGCTCATCGGCTTTACCATCTTCCAGCCGGTGCAGCTGCTGTGGGTGAACCTGGTCACCGACTGCTTCCCCGCGCTCGCGCTGGGCATGGAGGATGCCGAGGGTGACATCATGAAGCGCAAGCCGCGCAACGCCAAGGACGGTGTCTTTGCCGGTCACATGGGCCTGGACTGCGTGGTCCAGGGTCTGATCATCACCGTGCTGGTGCTGGCGAGCTTCTTTGTGGGCGTGTACTTTGACATGGGCTACATCCACATCGCCGATATGATCGCCGGCAATGCCGACGAGGAAGGCGTGATGATGGCGTTCATCACGCTCAACATGGTCGAGATTTTCCACTGCTTCAATATGCGCAGCCGTCGTGCGTCGCTGTTCACCATGAAGAAGCAGAACAAGTGGCTGTGGGCTTCCGCCGCGCTGGCACTGGTGCTGACGGTGATCGTGACCGTGCAGCCGACGCTTGCCGAGATGTTCTTTGGCCCTGTGACGCTTGAGCTCAAGGGCGTTCTTGCCGCGCTGGGTCTGGCCTTCCTGATCATCCCGCTGATGGAGATCTACAAGGCGATCATGCGCGCGGTCGAGAAAGAGTAACGTACCTGTCCGGGCCCGCCCCACGCCCTTTCTCCCTTACTGGTCCTCGCGCTTCGCGCTGCGGGATCGTTCGGGAGAAAGGGCTTCCGGGGCGGGCCCTGCGGTATCCTTGCTGGCTTTTCTCCCGCGCGGATGATAAAGGGCTGAGGGAAAGTATGTGAGCTGGTCGGGCTTTGCCCGACCAGCTCTTTTTGATTTAAAATACCTGCTCAGTTGTGATTTATGGTGCTGGGAGGCGCTTGTGGGCAAGGCTAAGGCTAAAGCGAAGAAAAAGACGACGGGGGCGCGGGCTAAGCGTGATCGTCGTCGGAAGCTCGCGACCGAGGCTCCCGTATCTGCCGAGGAGCTGCTGGCAAGCGTGCCGGGACTCGACGCGCTGCAGGACGTTCCGGCGTTTGATGACCTGCCGGTCGATGAAGCCCAGCAGACTACCTTTGATGATTTCTGCGCACATGCCGAGGAGCCCGAGCAGATGCAGCTTGGCGCCGTGGTGCGCTTGGATCGCGGGTTTCCGCTGGTGGCCACTGCCGACGACACCTTCCGCGCCGAGCATGCCGTGGGGTTTGCCAAGTCGCGCGGCGAGGACGAGGTGCTGCTGCCCGCCGTGGGCGACCGTGTGGCGGTGCGCCGCGCTCCCGGGCACGATATGGGCGTGATTGAGTGCGTTCTGCCGCGCCGTACGAGCTTTGAGCGTTGGCGCGGCCGTGCCCGTGGAGAGCGTCAGGTGCTCTGCTCCAACGTGGATAGCGTGCTAATCGTGCAGGCGCTCGGTGCCGGCGAGGTGCTGCTCGACCGCGTGGCGCGCTCGCTGGTGTTGGCGCTCGACTGCGATGCCGAGCCGGTGGTGGTGCTCACCAAAGCTGACCGCTGCGATGCCGAGGAGCTCGAGCGCGATCTGGACCGCGTGCGCCGCCTGGTGGGTCCGGACGTGCGCGTGATCGTGACGTCCTCTGCCGAGGGGCGCGGCCTGGACGAGGTTCGTTCCTGCGTGCCTGCCGGGAGCTGCGCCATGATTCTGGGCGAGTCGGGTGCCGGCAAGTCGACGCTGCTCAATGCGCTGCTGGGCCACGATACGTTGGCGACTGGCGGTGTGCGCGAACGCGACGACCAGGGCCGTCACACTACCGTCGCGCGCGTGATGGTGGCACTGCCGGGCGACGCCGGCGTGATCGCCGATGCCCCGGGCCTGCGCAGCTTACCGCTCGTGGGTCACGAGCGGGGTCTGGCGCGCGCCTTCCCCGAGATTGTCGAGGCATCGCGCGCGTGCCGGTTTGGCGATTGCACGCATACCCATGAGCCGGGTTGTGCCGTTCGCGAGGCCGAGGACGCCGGGCAGATCGACAGCCTGCGTTTGGAAACGTTCCAAAACCTGGCGTCATCCATGCGCGTGAGTGCTCAAATGCTCGATCCCGATGTCCATCTGTAATTGATTTTTCCTATGACAGCCGTCTTCCAACTGTTCGGGAGACGGCTTTTTTGCTGCGAAAAAGCCTCGAAACATGCAGTTTGCTGACGTGCTGACCAAAACCTTGCCACGAGCTTGACGGGCTGGTTAGTTTTTGGTCAGCGATTGGTTTGACATCGAAAACCGAGATCGCGATTGCGCCGCTTTGCACTCTGACCACCCAGACAATGGTGGTACGGGCATTCGCCCGGCACTGCCATGAGAGGAGCGGCCGTGAACAAGAGCAAGCGCATCGCCATCAGTCTGGTCGCGGGCGTGCTCGCTGCGCTGCTCTGCATGGTTTACGGCTCGTCGATCCGCTCGCAAGCCGAACAGGTCCAGGCTGAGACCTTGGCCAAGTACGGTGGCGATCGCGTCGAGGTATGCGTCGCGGCGCGCGATATCGATGTGGGCGAGACCCTCGATGAGACCAATGTCATAACCCAGGAATGGCTGACGAGCCTGTTGCCGCGTGACGCGGCGACCGAGCTGCGCCAGGTGCGCGGCGACGTGACGACTTCGCGTATTCCCAAAAACGCCGTGATCTGCAATGTCTACACCAAGGCCGAGAGTCACAAGCTCGAGGTGCCTAAGGGCAAGGTCGCCGTTTCGGTGGCGGTCGATGCCGAGCACTCGGTCGGCGGTGCTACGGGCGTGGGCAGCTACGTGGATGTGTATGTGCAAAAAGACGGCGTAACCGATCGGCTGTGCGGCGCGTACGTGATCGATACCAGTGAAGATTCCGGTGCCACGCGCGAGGGCAAGATCGAATGGGTGACGCTGGCGGCTGACCCCGAAGACGTCAAGGAACTGCTGGGGGCATCGGGCAAGGGAACGGTCAGCTTGACGATTCCCGCCACGGCGCGCGGCAAAAAGAGCGGAGGCGACGAGTGATGAAGGCGATCTGGCTTGCGTGCTGCGCGTGCGGCGATTACGGGCTGTTGCAGCGGGAAGTCGAGGGCCGTGATACGGGTGCACAGGTGCTTCGCGTGGGTGACCTGGACGGGCTGGTTTCCATGGCGCGGGCGTTTCCGTCGCGCCGCGGAGCTGCCATCATCGCGGCGTCTCTGTTCGATACCGAAGACGTGCGCAAGACTGTTGCGCGCCTGACGGCCGAAGGCCGCGTGAGTCGCGTGGTCGTGTTGATAGAAGCACTCGATCCGTCGGATATCGAGGGGCTGTTTCGCGCAGGGGCGACCGAGGTCATCGCTGCGCACAGTATATGCGGCAACGGGCGCGCGGGCGAGGGAGCGGTTGATTCCGATCGGCGCATGACGATTGAGCCCGATGCTTTTGTTGATAGGGAACCCGGGGCGCCTCGCGCTACAAGAGGCCCGCGTGTTGATGATTATGGAAAAGCGGAAGCCGAGCATGGTCGGCGCCCCCGGAACCCCCTTGTATGCGATGACGCTGGAGGGCCGGCGCAGCATGCTAGCGATTCCCCGGCTGTAGATATGGGATACGTGCACGGCGTGAATCTGGCGGATGAACTCGACGAAGTTGAGGGCTTTGCCGGGTGCGGCGAGTTGTCGCTGATGCAGCATGAGCAGATTGCGCAGAACGAGCCTGCCTCGCAGACCGAACAAGCCGCCATGCCGGCTTGGACCTGTCTCTTATACACATCTCCGAGCCCACGAGACC
>URHQ01000051.1 GCA_900547655.1 uncultured Collinsella sp. | reverse complement strand
CGGCCCTGCCGGGGCGCGAGGCGTAGGGACTACCCACACGAACTCACGAAGGCTCCTTCTTATTGACCCAACTCTTGACCACAGTTCGGACAGTGCTTTGCATCTCCTATGATTCGAGTTTGGCAATAAGGACATACTTTGCCTTTGTTCCGTGTCGAATCAATATCAACAACATTCTTGGATGTATAGCGCACGCTTATAAATAGAAGCGCGCCAACAATCAGTAAAACAAATCCGATTCCAATAATTGCCAAAACCGAAAGCTCCATGCTGGTAAGAGGAGCTTTAAATGTATAACGATGAGATAGCATCGCTTTTGTTATAAGCCCGTAGACCAGCGCAAAAAGCCCCAAGCCAAGTGACAGCAATGCAACGGTTTCTTTTTTTGGTTTCATTAGATCCACCCTCCAGTCAGGCAACCAACCCGTCAAATCTCGCAATCGACATGACTCCCACCGTTCAAATTTCTAGAAAACATGGTGGCTTTAATGCCATAGCCCTCGTTTGGGCTCGAAATCAAACACGAAATTATTTAGGCAAACTTTATTATCCACACTGGAAACAAACAGGCATTAGCATTTGATAACGCCCCTGCGGCATCTGAGCAACAACCGCACTAGTAGCAAACGGCTCAATCTGAGCAAAAAGAGGATGCGGACTGGTGAACAATTTATACTTTGATGTGTGCCGGGCTCGTGACAATGATGTTTGTCACGAGCCCGGCATGGTATTCATCTATGGCATTCCCCATCTTCACACGGTCGGCGTGTCTTAGCTCTCATTCTCTCGTGTACGTTTCGTTGTTGATAACAAGCTCATCCCCATTGAGAAAATAGAGCCTATCATCCGCCTCTTCAGCTTCCTCTTTGCTGCTGGCTTTCTTCCAATGTTGAGAGCTGATATTTCCTTGACTGCTACTTAGAACCAATGTCTCGTCTTCTTGAATCGTATAGCGATCGCAGCTTTCCAGCCACGCACCGTTATAGGTAAAAGGAACCGAACAATCACCATTCTCATCAAATTGGAGAATTTCGTCTCCGTCGTCGTTTGCCCAAGTTCCAACAATCGACTTCTCACCACATCCAACTAGACCAATCAGCGGGACAGAAGCCGCGGCAACGGCCATTTTAATTGCTGTTCGTCTCGAAAATAATTGTGCACCCATCTTTGCTCCCAACAGACAGCACCCGTACAAAAGATAATTTGATTATCCCCATAAGATTATTTAGCGCATTATCATTTGATTATGGTCCGACGTATCCCGAGCATAAAGAAGAGCAAATGGCTCTATTAGGCTAAATTAATCTCTTGCCGGATTGCGTCTCTTGGCGAAGCAATTGGACTATGAACATCAAGCTGTGGCAATCGTTTGCCTCAAACAACGTAGATCGCAATGCATAAAAATGGCGGTTAAGCGTACCTCCGACGCTTAACCGCCAACACAAACCAACGACTAGCGCGTCGGGTCAACTGCCACCTTGCCACTCTCCAGCACGTGGATGCGACCGTCGGCGAGCATCTGCACAACCTCGGGATACAACACGTGCTCAATCGCGTGGATGTGCTCCTCGAGCGTGTCGACGTCCCAGCCCTCCTCAACAGCCAGCGCGCGCTGGGCGATGATGGGACCGTTGTCGTAGATCTCGTTGGCAAAATGCACGGTCACACCGGTCACCTTGACGCCGCGCGTAAAGGCATCGTCGATCGCGTGGGCACCGGTAAAGCTCGGCAGCAGGGCCGGGTGCAGGTTGACCACACGATTGGGAAACGCCGCCAGTAGCGGCGTGTGCACCATGCGCATGTAACCGGCCATGACCACATACTCGCAGCCGCGCTCGAGCAGCTCGTGCGCAATAATCTCGTCGGCGGCGATAGGGTCGGCGTAGACGTCCTTGGAAAGCGTCAGCGTCTGGATGCCCGCGCGCTCGGCACGCTGCAGGCCCTTGGCCGAAGGACGGCTCGACACCACGAGCTCAATCGAGGCGTTGAGTTTGCCGGCGGCGATCAGGTCGATCAACGCCTGTAGGTTGGTACCCGAACCGCTGATGAGCACGCCGATCTTGAGCGGCTCGGCGGTATCAGTGCCGGTCGGACGGGTATAGGGCGCAAGACCCAGGCCCTCGGCGGCAGTCATCTGCTCGTTAGCGCTCATCGGAGTACACGACCTTACCGGAGCCCTCGACGCACTCGCCCACGCGGAACGGCTTCTCGCCCAACGCGACCAGGGCATCGGTTACCGCGGCCTCGTCCTCGGGGGCGACAATCAGGCACAGGCCGACGCCCATGTTGAAGGTCTTGCATGCCTCGTTGGGCGCAAGCTCGGCCTGGCGCGACACATAGGTGATGACGGGCGGAACGTCCCAGCCCATCTCGGCGCCATTGCGGGTGACCACGGCGTCGACGTCGTCGGCCAACGCGCGGTTAAGGTTCTCGGTGATGCCGCCGCCGGTGATATGGGCAATCGCGTGCACCGGAGCGCCACCGCGCAGCAGCTCAAGGATCGGCTTGACATAGATGCGCGTAGGGGCCAGCAGAGCGTCTGCCAGCGATGCGCCGCCGAGCTCCTCGAGCGGGCGACTCAGCTCCTCGGCCTTAGCGGCGGCCTCGGGCGTACCCGGCTTGATGCCGTCAACGCCGATGACCTTACGCACGAGTGAGTATCCGTTGGAGTGCACACCGGTGGAGGGCAGGCCCAGGATCACATCGCCGGGGCGAACGTTCGCGGGGTCGAGCATCTTGGGACGGTCGACGACGCCCACGGTAAAGCCAGCGAGGTCGTAATCGGCGGGGGCCATGACACCCGGGTGCTCGGCCATCTCGCCGCCCACGAGCGCGCAGCCCGCGAGCTTGCAGCCGTCGGCCACGCCCTTGATGATCTTTGCCATGTGCTCGGCCTCAATGTGGCCGATGGCAACGTAATCCAGGAAGAACAGCGGCTCGGCGCCCGAAGCCAAAATGTCATTGACGCACATGGCGACCAGGTCCTGGCCCACCGTCTCGTGACGGTCCATGATCTGGGCGAGCACGAGCTTGGTGCCCACGCCGTCGGTGCCGCTGATCAGGATCGGGTCTTCCATATCCTTAAGCGAGGCGGCCGAGAACAGGCCACCAAAGCCACCGATGCCGCCGATAACCTCGGGGCGGTTGGTGTCCTTGACCATCTGCTTAATAGCGTCGACGGCGCGGCCGCCCTCGGCGGTATCGACGCCGGCGTCCTCGTACGTCACATGCTTGCTGTCGCTCATCTGAGCCTTCCTCTCCCACTACCGTGGCGCCGCACAGGCGCCAAACGGTGCTCATAGTTGCGTTCATTTCGGCGCACGCCATAACAGCACGCGCCGTCATATCAACAAAACAGCAGGTAAAACCTACCAAAATAAACCTGTCCCCACATGGCAGGCTTTAGGCCTCGCCGTGTTCCTCTTCCCAGCTGCGGTCGTCATATTTCTCGACCACGGCGTCGTCGTCAAAGTGAAGCGGCTTGTCCAGGTTGCGGGGCTTAAAGCCCTCCATGAACTTGTCGCGGCCAAAGCTCTCGGGAATCGCCACGGGGTAGCGTCCGGTAAAGCACGCATCGCAGTAACCGCCCTTGGGCATGACCTTCAGCAGGCCCTCGACCGAAAGGAAGGCCAGCGAATCAGCGCCGATGTACTCGCAGATCTCATCGACCGTCTTGTTGGCGCTGATAAGCTGCGACTGCACGTCGGTATCGATACCGTAGAAGCACGGCCAGATGACCTCGGGCGAGTTGATGCGGATGTGAATCTCCTTGGCACCGGCGTTGCGCAGCATCTTGACGAGCTGCACCATGGTGGTGCCGCGGACGATGGAGTCGTCGATGACGACCAGGCGCTTGCCCTCGATGTTGTCACGCAGCGGGTTGAGCTTCATGCGCACGCCCATGGCGCGCAGCTCTTGCGTGGGCTCGATAAACGTACGGCCCACATAGCGATTCTTGATGAGGCCCTCGCCAAAGGGAATGCCGCTCTCGTGCGAATAGCCCTCCGCAGGCGGCAGGCCGGAGTCGGGCACGCCGATGACCAGGTCGGCCTCGACGGGCTCCTCGTGTGCCAGCTGACGACCCATGTCGTAACGGCAGGCGTAGACGCTCTTGCCGTTCATGATGGAGTCGGGGCGGGCAAAGTAGACCTGCTCAAAGATGCAGTTTGCGGGCTCTTCGGCTGCAGGCACGCCCTGCTCGGACACCAGGCCCTCGGCGCTGATGCGCAAGATCTCGCCGGGGCGGACGTCGCGGACGTACTCGGCGCCCACGATATCGAGTGCGCACGTCTCGGAGGCAACGACCCAGCCGCCAGCGTGCGTAACATGGACGGCCGAGTCGACCGTCGAGGCATCGTCTTGCGAGGGCAGCTGCGAAACAGAAGCGGCGTCGGCCTGGTCCAGGCCCTCGTCCACGAGCTTGCCCAGCACCATCGGACGAATGCCATGTGGATCGCGGAAGGCGTAGAGCGCCTGCTCGTTGATGAGTGTCATGGCGTAGCCGCCGCGCACGAGCTCCATGGTCTTGCGAATGCCCTCGCGCAGATGGCCCGTACGCTGGGTAAAGTAGCCGATAAGCTTGGTCGCGACCTCGGAATCCGAATTGGAGAGGAACGGCACGCCCAGCTCGATCAGCTGACGGCGCAGCTCGTCGGTGTTGACCAGAGTGCCGTTGTGAGCAAGCGCGATGATGACGCTATTGATGGTAGAGAGGTGCGGCTGCGAGGCTTCCCAGCTCTTGGCGCCGGCGGTGCCATAGCGCACGTGGCCCACGGCCAGCTGGCCGGAGAGCGTCGACAGGTCAGCGTTGGAGAACACGCGATCGAGCAGTCCCAGGTCTTTACGAACCATAACCGTGCCGCCATCGCCCACGGCGATTCCCGCCGATTCCTGGCCGCGATGCTGCAGCGCGCGCAGACCAAAGTACGTCAGTCGAGCCACATCGCGATCGGGTGCCCACACACCAAAAATGCCGCATTCCTCATGCAGCTGGTCGGAGTCCGGATCATACGTCGACATGGTCGTCACCTGTCCCGCGGCACGCTCGGCCGCGCGGATGGTTTCTTGAGACATGGTATCCCCTCAGAGCCTCGTTATTTGGCGTTACCTGCCCTATTATACGCACGGCAAGACAAGCACTCCCGCGCATGAGCAGCGCTTTTTAAAAGCCCACCGAGCTTATAATCCGTTTTGCAGCCAAACATTTTATTGGGAAACCTATGCTCGAGACCAACGATCCCGTATGCCTCCGTCGCGGCGCGTCTCGTCCACCGTTAGGGCCTACATTGCTGCAATTGGGCCATTCGTCCTGTCTTTTAGCAGGTCGGCGGCGTATCCTTGTAACCTACAACAAAGCGAGAAAGGTTCTGTATGGATCGAAACGAACTCGACCCCAGCGTCCCCAGCGCCACGGAGGTCAAGAAGATCCCCCTCATCATTAAGGTGTATGCCGTCCTGTGCATCCTGTCCGGTGTTGGTACGCTCCCGTCGGTCGGCGCCTTTATGTGGCAGGTCATCACCGCACTCATCAACGGCAACGCCGCCGCCAAGCTCGGCGACAACACGCTCGTCGCGATCGGCCTTATCGTCGCCGGCATCATGCTCTCGGCGGCGAGCGCGGTCATCTTAATCATCTTCGGCCTAGACCTCATCAAGAACCAGCGCCGCAACGCCGCGCGCCTGTCCTATATCCTTATCGCATTTACCGTCGTTGAGCTTTTGGTCGACGTGATGCTCCAGGGTATCGGGCCGTTCTTGTTGCGCCCCGCCATCCAGCTCGGCATCCTCATTGCGCTGTCGGCCACCGTCGACCCCACGCTACGCCAGGAGCGCGAACTGCAGCGCCGTCTGCAAGAGATGCTCGACCGCGATGCCGCCGCCGAGGGGATGCTCGGCCGCGACGAAACCGGCGAGGGCTACATCAAGCTCAACTACTTCAACCTGTTCTGGGTATTCTTCGTCTGCAGCGTGTTAGGTCTCATTCTCGAGGAAGTCTGGCATATGGTCGTCGTCGATCCCGGCGTCTATCAGGACCGGGCCGGTATGCTATTTGGCCCCTTTAGCCCCATCTACGGATTTGGCGCGGTGCTCATGACCATGGCGCTCAACCGCTTCTATAAAAAGAATCCTCTGATCATTTTCCTGGTAAGTGCCCTGATCGGCGGCGCTTTCGAGGTGTTTGTAGGCTGGTTTATGCAGACCTCATTTGGCGTGGTCTCGTGGAGCTACTCGCACATGAAGCTGTTCGGCATGCCCGACCCACTCGCCGTCCTTACGGGCGGACGCACCTGCACGGGCTTTGCCTGCCTGTGGGGCCTGGGTGGCCTTATCTGGATCAAGTTGCTGCTGCCGAGGCTGCTCAAGCTCATCAACATGATTCCGTGGAAGAGCCGCTACTCGGCTACCGTCATCTTTACCGTCATTATGCTGGTCGACGGCGTCATGACGCTGCAGTCGCTCGACTACTGGTACCAGCGCGTCAACGGCACGGAGCCGGATATTCCCGTCGCGCAGTTCTACGGCAAGTATTTCGATAATGAATACATGGAAAATCGCTTCCAGAGCATGACCATGAGCCCCAAGGATGCGACGCGCGTGTAGCGCCACGCAATGCCGAGATTTTTCAACGCACAGAAAAGCCCACTGGCAGACTGATTGAACTGCCAGCGGGCTTTTTGTTGGCGAGTGCTGCTGCCGGCCTTACGCCTCGCGCTCGACCTCGCTCACACACTCATTTTTGATGGTACCGACGAGCGCCTGCAGCGCATCGACGACATGCGGGCGAATGTCCCCGCCAATGAGCACGAGCATGATGTCGTCGCCCACGGTAAGCTCGCCACTCGCCAGCCACACACGCACATAGCCGATACCCGGCATCGTGCGCGTCGCCTCGATAGCGGCCTGCACCTTATCGGCATCGAAGCCGAACACCATGCCGCCCACCTTATGTCCAGGCGCCACACCATCTGTCTCGACCCCACGCACCTCGGACTTAGGCGTCGCACGCACCACGCCGTTGTGTGTCAGGTACATCCCACAATCAGCCGCCGAAACATCGGCCTTGGCTTCGCGCAGCCAAGCATCAACCGAAGGCATCGATTTGCCACTTTCAAGCATCATTTCTCCTTTTGATTTCCAGGGTAGTCTTTTTGGGACGGGGCCCGGACACTTTATTCCTCGACCGGCGTGAGCACCATGACGGCGCGCGTATTGCTAAATGACAGCGAACGGCAGGTCACAAGCGTTACGACCTTGGTTGCCGAAGCGGCACGCTCGGTGGCGTCGCTCGCCACGGCAGAAGCACCGTCGAGCATCTCGGACAGATAGCTCTTCAGTCCGTCATCGCCTTCAAAGTTGGGCGTGCGCGCCTTGGCATACGTGTCCTCGACGACCTTGGTCGCCAGCGGTCGCAGCTTATACGTTGCATCGCGCGTGATGTAATACACGTACTCGATGCTATCGAATGTCGCTTGGTCGGTGGTGTCCGAAATCACGTTGAACATCGACCCGTCATTCATGTGGTGGCCGTAGATCGTGGTCTGCTGGTCAACCATTCCCGGCGCGGTGTCATCGCTATCCAGGAAAATGGCCCCGGACGCATTGGCCGTACCGTCGAACAGCGTGTTGAGGTATTTGGAGTTGTTGTTGGTCTGCACCACGGGATAGTTGATGTTGGTTCCCGGCACGTAAATCCAACCCACAATCTCGGGGTTTGTCTGAGCAAGCGCATCGAAGTCGATAATCGGCACGCCGCTAGCGTCCTTATCGCTTACATATTGCTTCTCGATTTTCTGGTATGAATCGCTCGCCTGCTTATAGCCAATCTGAGCATTGATAAAGATGGCGGCGGCGGCGACAATCAGACCGATGCCCACGATGATGAGCAGAATGGGGATGATGGAGCGGCGTTTCTTGCGCGGCGGCTCGGTGTAGCTGGACGGAGCGCCGCTCGGTTGCCTCGTCGTCCGGGTCTGCTTCTTTGCCGTGCCATATGACGAGGGGCGATACGCAGCCGGCGTATCCTGACGGCGATGGGACGTCGGCGTTACGGGGCGCGGCGCACGAGCCTGTTGAGGAGAGGATGCCCGACCCTGCTGCATGGAGCGGGCCGATCCCGCCTTGGATGGATCGGGGATCTGAGAAGCCGAGAAACGTTTTCCCTGATAGTCGGACATGACTCTCCCTATGATTACAGCGGAATGGCAAGCCGCTTAGGCGTCGGCCATCTCCTGCTTCATTTTCTCGATAACCTTGCGGTACTCGGGGTCGCAAGCACCCAGAATCTGCGTGGCATAGATGGCGGCGTTCTTGGCGCCGTTGATGGCAACGCAGGCCACGGGCACGCCCGAAGGCATCTGCACCATCGACAGCAGCGAGTCCATACCGCCCAGGTCACTCGTCTTCATAGGCACGCCGATAACCGGCAGCGGCGTAAAGGCAGCCACGACACCACCCAGGTGAGCGGCCTTGCCGGCGGCGGCGATAATTACTTTGATACCGCGATCGGCAGCAGTCGAGGCCCACTCGTGGACCTTCGCCGGCGTGCGGTGTGCGCTCGCAATGACGAGCTCATAGGGCACACCAAGCGCCTCGAGCTCGGCGGTGCAGCCTTCCATAACGCCCAGATCGGACTTGGAACCCATGATGATCCCGACAACCGGCTTTTGATCTGCCATAAACAAAGACCTCCTGTTGAGAGCGGCGACGCGGCGGATCCGCGACCCTTAACTACTGAGAGTAGTATAGCTGCTCCCGTCCCTGCGGTCTTTGTGGTGGCGGCTGACCGGGGATTGCCATGACGTACGTTGGCTGATGAATTGGAAGGAAAGGTCAACGGAGGCTGAAAGGCAATTGGTTCAGCGAAAAACCCTAACGAATCTAATTCGTCAGGGCCCCACCAACGCTCACTCGTCGTTCATCGTTAAAGCTAGATATTCTCTTCCGCCCATTTCTCGAAATCGAGTTCTCGTCTCTGAGCAGTTCGGTAGACTTCCATGTCTTCGCGAGCGCCTACCACTACGATGGCCATCTTTTCTTTAATTCTGATAAGGCGGTACACGATTCGAATGCCACTTCCCCTGAGCTTGATTTTCATAAAGCCAGTCAAATCCGTACCTGCCTTGTTTCCAAGAGGCTTGCCGAATCCACCTTCGTTCTGCGGCAATGGATTCGTTCTGATTTTTTCTATAGCCTTAAGGACGATCTTTCGTTGAGAGCCGTCCAGACGCTTAATATCCTTGAGAGCATCCGGGTAGAAAGCGACTTCGTACCCACTCATTCAAACTCGACCTCATCCATCTGATCGAGTTCGTCCTGATTCACACCCAGCTCTTCCATAACATCAGACAGGGAAACAAGCGCATCGTCACTTGCCGCAGCCACTCTCTTAAGTGCCAACGTTAACAAGGCGAGGTCCTCCTCCGCTTGCTTCGCTTCCCTATATTCATCGGGTGTCACAATCACAAACGCCGGCTTGTTGTGTTTGAGAACCACAACAGGATTGTCGTCCCCAACCTTCGAAAATGCAGCCGAGCCCTTACCGTGGCTGAAATCGCTAATTGGAACAAGGTTGTCGAGCATCTGCAAAGCAGGCATACATACCTCCTAAAAAGAATTCCTTTTCGAATTCATTTTATCATTCTTTTTTGCTATATTGTACCGCGCAACCGAAACAACCTTTTAGGATGCGAATCCGAGCTTAGAATGACTGTTGGCCCTCGCACCGCCCTTGCCTCTTTTATTACGTCAAGTGGTATACAGCGAATCAAAATGGCGATCTAAAGTGCGCGGCACTCGCCTCGCATCGCTACAAAAAACAAACTGCTCCCCACCCACTCGGGCAAGGAGCAAGCCTCATTTTTATAATCAGACTGAGAACCACGAATGCAGAAACACAGGCGACTTCAGTCCCTTATCGCCGAGAGACGTTATTGTGCAGCCATTTCTTTAAGCTTCTCGGCCATCAACAAACACACGTCTTCCGATTGCGGGTACACGCCAAAATGATCGAAGAAACCATGGTCACATCCGGCATACTCGATGACCTCGACATCGATTCCTGAAGACCGTAATTTTGTAGCCCATTTTTCATCGGGGATACGAAGCGGATCGTATTCGGATGTCACGATAGTCACCGGGGGGAAATCAGTGCAGTCCTCAAGCATTAGCGCAGAAATCAACGGGTCATGAGGAGACATTTTTCCGTGTGCACAAAGTTCGACCATCGGGCCGTCCGAATCGCGAAGATGGTCGATGCGAAAACGCGCAACGTCCTCTTGATCGGCTATCGCAGGAAAATCCTCATATCCCTCGCCCTGTTCGCCCGCAAGGTCGACTTCAGGATAGATTTCGAAGGCATGGGCTACAGCTCCAGCACCCCTGAGCTGAACACACGCATTAGTAAGGCTTCCTCCCGCGGAGTCGCCGGCGACCATTATTTTATGAGGATCGATTCCGAGATTCCTGGCATGCTCGCGCACATAATCAAGAGCAAGAACGCAATCCTCGATCTGCCCGGGAAATGCCGTCTCCGGCGCCAAGCGGTATTCTGGATAAACCACCACTGCACCAGACTTTTCGGCGATGAACTCGAGCTGATGTTCAAATTGCAGAACATTCCCCGCCATAAACGCGCCGCCATGCAGGTAAACAAGCGCTGGACTTGCCTCCTTATGATTTGGTGGCGTCCAGACGAATAAATCTATATAGCGATCGGCCGCCTCCATGAGGATCTCATCGCGCTGAACCTCACCATCGAGTAGGCGGTATGTCGGCTTGTCCGGGCGATGACGCATTCCAATAAGGCTCGTCCAGCTCGGAGACATGCTAACATTCCGCATCTTCTTGCGAGATACCTCGAGAATTCGTGGGTCAAGCACATGCTCTCTTTCATCATCAGGAACCGGACGAATTTGAACCTCGAGCCCCCTCTTCTCGGTTATAAACGAGCGACCGGAGATGGCGCCAATCAACGCCTCGTCGTATTGTCTGCCCATCTTAAATCCCCTCTCGGCGATAACGCCAAATCGATATTTCCATAACTTTTGAGATAACGGCTTATGATGTCCTCAGTTGTCGTATATCTATGTACTAAAGAAACTGAAGACCAAGGGGTCCACCATGCCTGCAGCAAAAGACGAGCTCACTCAGCCAGAGCTTCTCTATCAGACCGTTGAAAACGATATCCTCAAGAAAATAGTTTCTGGCGAACTCCCCGGCGGCAGTCAGATTCCCACCGAAACCGAGCTTTGCAAGCAATACAAAGTAAGCAGGATCACCGTAAGACGCGCCGTACAGAATCTCATTGACCAAAACTTGCTCTACCGCCTGCGAGGCAAGGGAACATTTGTAAACCCATCGAAGCTCACCCTGAAACGAGGAACAAGCACCATTTTCAATTTGAGCTCCGACCCCCAATACGGCGATAAAACAACCAAGTCCATCTTGGAAACAGGCTTGATCAAGGCTGATGCCCACATTGCACGGGAGCTCAAAATTGACAACGGAACCGTAGTGCAACGAGTTGCGCGCTTGGTTTATATCGAAAATGCCCCCTGCGCCATCGACACCGTTTATGCAACGCAGGGCACTCTACCCGGACTACTGGAGCTTCTCACAGACAATGCCAGTCTTTTCGACCTGATCGCCAACCATTACAGCATCGCAACCGGTATTGAGAAGCTCAAAATCACCGCAGGAATAGCGGGGCTCCAAGAAGCAAACCTTCTCGGTTATATCGTTGGAGCCCCCGTGAGCGTTGTCGAGCACGTCACATATGCCTGCGATGAAATGCCGCTCCACTATTCAAAAACCGTTTGGCGAGCAGACGCATCGTCCTTCGAGTTCAGCATCTCAAAAGATGGACGCCTTCTCTAGCCCAAAATCCCCAGGACGCCGAGCACAATACCCGCAGCGAGAATGCCCACAATCTGCCAAATAATTTTGACCTGTTTCTTATTGCAAAGACACATGATCCCGAACGCGCAGAGCGGCAAAAGAGCCGGGAATATCCCATCGAGCGTTTCCTGCAACTTAAACGCGGTGTCGCCGAAGTTAAGAGCGAGCGGAGTGGTAACCGCAACGGTGGTCGCCACCATTCCACCAACTACCATTAGTCCCACAATCGCCAGGCCGGACGTAACTTTGTGCATTACATCAGAATCGTTCAGCTTCGAAATCATGCCACTGCCAAGCGAATAACCATACTGAAGCCCAAACCAGCGGATCAGGATCGTTGGGACATTATAAAGAAGCAGGAACAGGATTGGGCCGAGCAGACTGCCCGAAAGGCAAAGTCCTGTCACAACGCCCGTCGCAATCATGCGAAGCGTACTGGCAATCAGTGAATCTCCAATACCGGAAAGCGGAGCCATAAGCGATGCTTTCATGGCGTTAATTGAGGCGGTGTCAAAGTCCTGATTGTTGGCGTTCTCCTCCTCCATGGAGGCCACAATGCCGGCAACCAGAGGATTAAACGTAACTTGAATATTGTAGAACTCAAGATGACGCTTATATGCCTCGATCCGGTCTTCAGGCTTATCGTATAACCGCTTGATTACCGGAATCATGTCGTAGCAGAAACCAACGTTCATTTGTCGGTCAAAGCTCCACATGATGTTGAGTGGAAAGCTACGCCAAAATAACGCCTTTAAGTCTTTCTTGGTTATTCTCTTATCGGTCGATTTATTTGACTCCGGCGAGAGCTCAAGAACATCATTAGAATTCGTTGTCATCGTCAACCTCCTTAGCGACCGCCGCACTGGCAGGCATAAAAATGTGAGCCATATTGAGAATCCCAATCAGGATCAGCGAAAACGCCACGATACCGATCGTCGGAATGTTTAGATAGGCACTCAGCAAGAAGCCTCCAAAGAATAGGAAGCTCAGCTCCTTGGTGGACAGGATTGACATAAGCTGCGCAAATCCAAGCGCGGGCAGAATACCCGTTGCGATCGTAAGCCCATTCGTAAGCCAATCAGGAATGGCGTCAATCAGCGCCTGAACAGCATCATTTCCGACATAAAAAGCCACGCCACAAATCAAGCCAAGCGCAATGATGTAGAGAATTCCATTGGTCCACATAGCGGTTGCAATCGTTTTGGGGTCGTCTTTTTCGGCACCACGATCAGCCCAGACAGCCATAGGAGGCGTAACAACACTATACATAAGGCTGTCAAACATGCCGGCAAGCACCGCAGTGGGCATAGCAATAGTCAGAGCGGTCTCGGGACCCGCACCCATAGTAATCGCAAAGGCTGTTCCCAAAACTGAACCAACAATTACGTTGGGTGGCACGGCAGCACCAACCTGCCAGACCCCCATGAACGCGAGTTCGAGCTGGAAACCAACAATAACGCCAGTCGGAATATCACCCAAAAAAATACCGACAATCGCTCCGAGGACAATCGGACGCTCGACCATCGCAGTACCGAGTAAATAATCCGATTGACCTATCGCAGCGGCAAGACCAACCAGAAAAGCCTGAAGCAGCATATTTCTCCCTCTTCCTACAAATCAAAACTTGTTACGATGCGTTTTTTCTCGCTAGCAACCTGCCTTACCTCGAACTCAATTCCATCAGCCATGGCTTTCTTAATTTCATTAATATCGGATTGGGAAAGGCGCACAGCAGGGCCAAGCTCCTTTACGCTATCCCCCAACGGTCGAGCGCCGCCTAAATTCACAGACGTTATTTTTGGACACGCGCGCGCAACTTCACAGGCGTCATGTACATTTCCCGCAACAACAATTAGCTCGTATTTATCCACCGCGCTTCCGTTAAGGGCCACGATGGAATCTTCTACACTTTTGACAACCAATTTGGCATCAGCAGGTTTTGCAATTCGCAGCGCTTGAATTCGCTCTTTGCTTGCGGCGTACTCATCTGAAACTACAAGAATAGCGTTTGCTTTAAGCGTTGGATACCAAGAGAACACGGTCTGCCCATGCACTAACCGGCTATCGACGCGACACAGTTTAATCATTTTGCCCCTTTCTCGACTTGAACACAGACAATCATCCTTGACTGCTAATGGCATATTACGTCATATGACGTAATATGCCATTACATAATATCTTGAACGGTTGGATATCACCGTTAAATGGTATTTATCTCTAGAAACAGGGGAAGGTGCAATCCGTCTAGACACAGTGCGTCGGGGCGGGAGGGGCCGAATTTGCCACTGAGCGACTCTGCTTGCAGCCGGAGCGAAAGGGGAAATTCGGCCCCCTCCGCCCCGGCCGACCAGGTCACATTACACCGTGTGCTGCGGCAGGTCCTGCAGGGCGATGACGTCCATGCCCATGTCGTTGGCGCTGCCGTGACCCTGCTGGTCCTCACGCACCGCCTCGATGGCACTCACGTACGTGTTGGCGGCAGACATCGCGGTCACGCAAGTCACGCCGCGGCGCACCGCCTCGGTGCGCAACAGATAGCCGTCGCCACGCGAGCCCGGGCCGTACGGTGTGTTGATGATCACCGCGATCTTGCCATCGGCGATGAGGTCGCCGATGTTGGGGCACTCGCCGTCGTGCGGGCCGCTGATCTTCTCCACGACCTCACACGTCACGTTGCCGCCGCGCAGCACGCGCGCCGTGCCCTCGGTAGAGCAGATATCAAAGCCAAGGTAGCGCAGGATGCGGGCGACCGAAAGGATATGGCGCTTGTCGCGGTCGCACACGCTGATGAACACCTTGCCGCAGCTCGGATCGGGCAGCTTGTAGTCGATCGCCAGCTGCGTCTTGGCATATGCCTCGGGATAGCTCTTGGCGATACCCATGACCTCGCCCGTCGACTTCATCTCGGGCCCCAGGATAACGTCGGCCCCGGGGAAACGGCCCCAGGGCATTACGGCTTCCTTCATGCAGAACCAGTCCAGCTGGCGCTCATCGCTCGGCAGGCCCAGGCTGGCGATGGAATCGCCCGCCATGATACGTGCCGCGCACTTGGCCAGCGGCACACCCTGTCTCTTATACACATCTCCGAGCCCACGAGACCGG
>URHQ01000050.1 GCA_900547655.1 uncultured Collinsella sp. | reverse complement strand
GATGGCGGCACGCCTACGCCCACGCCTACGCCCACTCCCGACCCCTCGCCCACGCCTGACGATACGGTCGGCTAGAAATTCATCCGGCCATTAGCAACAAGGCCCCCGAGCAGCTTATTAAACTGCTCGGGGGCCTTTTAGTTTAAAGCGACCTGGTGGACGGTCTTTATACCGGCAAACAATATAGGGGGTACCGACCAACGTCGATACCCCCTTACAAGCCACCATGTCACGCACACAGTGCCGAGCGCACGGCCCGCACGCCTACTTGCGAGAATTGCTCAGCTTATTGATCAGCGCCTCGAGACGCTCACCGTCCTCGGCCGTCTGGGCAATAACCAAAATCGTATCGTTGCCGGCAAGCGAGCCAAGCACATCGGGCAACTCTGCCGCATCAACGGCGGCGGCGATGCCGGAAGCCGTGCCAGGCTGAGCCTTGATCATGACCAGATTATCGGTACGTAGAACGCCCGTTACGAGCTCGGAAACCATACGCTGCAGATGCAGGTCCTCTGCCAGAACATAGATGCCCTCAGGGAGCTTACGCAGCCCCATGTCGGCAATATCGCGAGAGACAGTCGCCTGCGTGCAATCAAAGCCCATGGCACGGAGCTCATCGACCAGCACGCGCTGCGTACGGACGTCCTTATTGCGCACAATATCTCTAATGGCATCCTGGCGCCCATTGCGTTTTTTAGCCATACAAACCCTCTCTCCAAAAGATGGCGGAGACAATCAATCAGTGATTGAATAGTTTAACGCTATTTGAAGGCTTTTGTGTATAAGAACGCATTTCGAAACAATTCTATGCAAGTTTGTTTCGTAATGAGCCGTTTAGGCGGTTTTTGCGCCCGTCCGGTTAAGAAAAGCTGCCAGATGCGTACACATCACGCAGCGCGCGGGCTTGGCGCTGGCAATCGGCCCAAACAACAGACCGAGTCCCCGATGGTTGTCCTTGAGCGCGGCGACCATCTGACGGGTTCGAGGCGCATCGAGCATATCACGCATGCGGGCGGAACGCTCGATTGACGACAACCCGTGCGGGCTCAGACACAAATTCTCGATGCAGGCGACCAGTCCGGCAAAGTAGAACTTTTGGCTTGCCAGCTTGAGCCGACCACCGCTATCTGCTTCCGAGAGTGAGTCCGCAAGCTCGTCGAGCGCTCGGGTGTCATCGGATACCTTGGCATACATGGTGGGATCAAAGGCATCTGTAAGCTTAGGTGCCGCCGCGTGGAAACAAGCGTCGCCGCAGCCGGAGACGCGCTGCGCCCGCGAGAGCGCACAAGCCATAAACCCAACTGTGCGAAACGCTTTGTCGCACAAAAGGCATGCCTCAAACAGCGAGCGGCTGTACATCACGCCAGAGGTCTGAACGACTAGGCCGCCTAAAATCAACTGAGGCAGCCCGGCCACCATCGAAGATTTGCTATCAATGGAAATATGAGCAGCATCCAAGACGCGCGAATGGCGCTCTCGATGTGCATCATAGCGGTCGAGCGACACCGTGGGGAGCACTATGTCTGCCGCAGTATCGCACGCGATATCGACCATCTTGGAAAGGGACTGCGGAGCAAACCACTCATCGGCGTTCATAGCGATGATTTGAGAGCCGCGCGAGGCAGCAAAACCGGCACGAAGACAAGCACCGCGCTTCGCGTCCTCGACGTCAATCAAATCAATATGAATGTCCCTGTCGGCAGCAACTTGAAGCGAATGGCGCACACCGGGCGCAGCATCGCGGCAGACAACGACAATCTGCAAATCGTAGAGGTCTTGGTTCTGGATACTCTCGAGCGCACGCATCGCATAGCTGGGCGAACCTTCTACCACAAGGATCACCGAAAGTCGCGGATGCGAGCCACGTCGAACCAAGTTATCCGTCCTCTCGACAGCAATGAATCAAACCGTGGTTCATGGTACACCCCGGCAATAAAAGCAATGAGACACCGGTTGTATTGCACGCCAAGAACAGATGTTGCACACGCGCAGCCCACAGATGACGGGTTTCGACGCACGATGCGTCGAGCCCTCCCCTAGTCGAGCACGACAAGCTCGGCGGGATCGTAATCCACGCCCATAAACGTAAGGCCGCAGGCAGGAGCCGTGGGGCCCGCAGCGGTACGGTCGCAAGCATCGATGACCTCGCGCATCCACTCGGGTTCACGGCGATGCATGCCAATCTCGACAAGCGTGCCCACGATCGTGCGGACCATCGAATGCAGAAACGCATTGCCCTCGATGGTAAACGTCAGGATGTCCTCGCCAAACGCAACCTCATGGCCAAACTCGGCACGCATCACGCAGCGGTGCGTGGGCTTGCCCACAGCAGACGCCACCTTGCAAAAGCTCTTGAAGTCCTGCTCGCCCAGCAGCGCGGGACAGGCCGCAGACATCGCCTCAACATCCAATGGGTAGCGATGCCACCACACCGCACCGCGCGAAAGCACAGGGCGCGCGTCGCGATCGGCAATACGGTACGTATACGCACGGGAACGCGCATCAAAGCGTGCAGAAAAGCCTTTACGGGCCTTGTAGACCTCGTTTATGGCGATATCTTTGGGCAGGAGGGCATCCATAGCCCTCAGCCACCTACGGCGCGTCAAAGCCAACTCAGCGTCCGTTACGGGCACGCTGATGAACTGTGCCACCGCATGCACGCCGGCATCGGTACGCCCCGCACACGTCAGGTCGATCGGGCGGCGCAGGAGCGTCTCGATAGCGCGGCGCAACTCGCCCGCAACCGTCGTCTGACCGGGCTGCTCGGCAAAGCCGCTGTAGGACGAGCCATCGTAGGCCACGCGGAAAACGAGCGTGGCATCGAGCTCAGGAATCGAATTGAAATCAGACGGCGCGGTCATGGACGCTCCCAACAAACAGGCAATGGCATTTCGACAAAAAAAGAGGGGTACGCGAACGTACCCCTCGAATATAGCCTATGCAGACGGAATGTCTACTCAGCGGTCTCCTCAGCAGCAGTCTCCTCGACAGCCTCGACCTTCTTGGGAGCAGCGGCCTTCTTGGGGGCCGGAGCAGCCTTCTTAGCCTTAGGCGTGCAAGGCTCGGTGACGAGCTCCATGATAACGATGGGAGCGTTGTCGCCCTTGCGGTTACCGAGCTTCATGATGCGGGTGTAACCGCCGTTGCGGTCCTGCCACATGCCCTGAGCAGCCTTGTCGAAGATCTCGGCAACGAGCTGCTTATCGCCGAGCTTGGCGATAGCCAGACGACGAGAGTGCAGGTCGCCCTTCTTGGCCCAGGTGATGATCGGATCGACGACCGAACGCAGCGCCTTAGCGCGGGTCTCGGTGGTCTTGATGCGGTCGTTCTCGAAGAGGGCCTTAGCAAGGCTCTTCTTCATGGCCTTGGTGTGGCTCGCATCGGTGCCGAGCTTCAGGCCCTTCTTAACGTTGTGACGCATGGTCTAGTTTCTCCTCAAATATGCGAAGCATTAAGCCTTCAGGCTCAGGCCCATGGACTCAAGCTTGTCCTTCACTTCCTCGATCGACTTAACACCGAAGTTACGGATGTTGAGCAGATCGTTCTCCGAGAACTCAACGAGCTGACGGACCGAGTGAATGCTGGCGCGCTTAAGGCAGTTGTAGGAACGGACGGAAAGGTCCAGATCCTCAATCTGCTTGTCCAGCTCGGCGTTGTCGTTGGTGACCTCGGGAGCGAAGATCGAAGCCTCCTCCTCGACCTCGGGGGTCTCGGCAAGGTTCATAAAGGCAGCCATATGCTGGTTGATGATATTGGCAGCCTGGACCACGGCGTCGCGCGGGGCGATGGAGCCGTTGGTCTCGATCTCGAGGACAAGGCGGTCGTAGTCGGTGTGCTGACCGACACGGCAAGCCTCAACGAGCTTGGCGCAACGGGAAACCGGCGAGTACAGCGAGTCGACGTGGATCACACCGATGGGATCGTTGTCGCGCTTGTTGGCCTCGCCAGAAACATAGCCGCGGCCATAGCCGATGCGCATGCTCATGGTGAGATGGCCACCCTCGGTGAGCGTAGCGATGTGCTGCTCGGGGTTGACCAGCTCAAACTCGGACGGAATAAAGAAGTCCGCACCGGTGACCTCGCAGGGGCCGTCAACCGAGATGGTGGCGGTCGCCTCGTCGGTCGTGCCGAGAGCCCTGAAGACAAGACCCTTGACATTCAGGACGATGTCGGTGACATCCTCGACCATGTTAGGGATGGTCATGAACTCGTGCTGCGCACCATCGATCTGAATAGCCTCGACGGCGGCACCCTCGAGCGAGGACAGAAGAACGCGACGAAGGGAGTTACCCAGCGTGTCGCCGTAACCACGCTCGAGCGGCTCGACGGAGACACGAGCAGACGTCTCGTTGATCTCTTCGACCTGAACCTGAGGCCTAATGAATTCTGACATGTATTACCTCCAGCCTCAGCAGCCCGGATGGACTACTTAGAGTAGAGCTCGACGATGAGCTGCTCGTTGATATCACCGCTGATCTGCTCACGCGTCGGCAGAGCGAGCACGTTACCAGACAGCTTCTCGATATCGACCTCGAGCCAGCCAGGGACCTCAAAGCGCTCGGAGGAAATCAGGGCCTCCTTGATGGGGAGGAGGTCACGGAACTTCTCGCCGACAGCGACGACGTCGCCGGCCTTGACGCGGTAGGACGGGATGTCCACGCGCTTGCCGTTCACGGTGAAGTGACCGTGACGGACGGACTGACGAGCCTCTTTGCGGGTGCGGGCGAAGCCAAGACGGAAGACGACGTTGTCGAGGCGAGACTCAAGGATGATCATGAGGTTCTCACCGGTGACGCCGTTCATCTTACGGGCCTTGTTGAAGTAGCCGTGGAACTGCTTCTCCAGAACGCCATAGATGAACTTGACCTTCTGCTTCTCGCGCAGCTGCATGCCGTACTCAGATTCCTTGCGACGGCGCTTGGGCTGACGGATAGATTCCTTCTTGCTGCTGTAACCGAGCTCAGCGGGATCGATCCCGAGCTGACGGCAGCGCTTAAGAACAGGAGTCCTGTCGATTGCCATATTGATACGATCCTTTCAGTTACACGCGGCGACGCTTCTTGGGGCGGCAGCCGTTGTGCGGAATGGGGGTCTTGTCCTGGATGCTCGAGACCTCGAGGCCAGCAGCCTGGAGGGAGCGGATGGCGGTCTCACGACCGGAGCCGGGGCCCTTGACGAAGACGGAAACCTTCTTCATACCGTGCTCCATGGCCTGCTTGGCAGCAGCCTCGGCAGCCATCTGGGCAGCGAACGGCGTGGACTTACGGGAGCCCTTGAAGCCCACCTGGCCAGCCGACTTCCAGGAAATGACGTTGCCCTGGGGATCGGTGATCGAAACGATCGTGTTGTTGAACGTAGAACGGATGTGAGCCTGGCCCACGGAAATGTTCTTACGGTCCGCGCGCTTCAGACGGGCAGCGCGAACGTTCTTCTTAGCAGTAGCCATCTATCTAGCGCTCCTTATTTCTTCTTCTTAGCACCGATCTGACGCTTCGGGCCCTTGCGGGTACGAGCGTTAGTGTGGGTGCGCTGGCCGCGGACCGGGAGGCCCTTGCGGTGACGAAGGCCGCGGTTGCAGCCGATGTCCATAAGGCGCTTGACGTTCTGGTTGCGCTCACGGCGGAGGTCGCCCTCAACCATGATCTGGTTCTTGTCGATATAATCGCGGATGGCGTTAACCTCATCCTCGGTGAGGTCCTTAACGCGCGTATCCACGTTAACGTTGCACTCGACGCAAATCTTCGTCGCAGTGGTGCGGCCGATGCCGTAAATGTAGGTCAGACCGATCTCAACGCGCTTCTCACGCGGGAGGTCGACACCATTAATACGGGCCAACGTAGTCTCCTCTCTTAACCCTGACGCTGCTTATGACGGGGGTTCTCGCAAATGACGAGGACCTTGCCATGGCGCCTAATGATTTTGCACTTATCGCACATCTTCTTGACCGAAGGACGTACCTTCATCGTTCTTCCTTTCGGTAGCGCTCAAACTACTTCCCTACTATCTACTCGCCCAGCCGCAGGCGTTTAAAACTATGGCTGGTCTTCACACACAATCCGACCGTAGGTTGAGCTAAGCCTGCAGTCGGAAATGGAGTGCGTGTATGCGTGCCGCTATTTGTAGCGATAGGTGATGCGGCCGCGGGTCAGGTCGTACGGGGAAAGCTCCACGACAACCCTGTCACCGGGGAGAATACGGATGTAATTCATTCGGATCTTGCCAGAAATGTTGCACAGAACCGAATGACCGTTCTCGAGCTCGACCTTAAACATGGCGTTGGGCAACGGTTCCTTTACCGTACCCTCGAGCTCAATTGCGTCTTCCTTCTTCACAAGCAATCATCTTTCTCTAGAAAACGACAGCGATTGAGTATTCTACAACACGTATGCACGCATCGTAATAACTTCGTAATGGCTCCACAACTAAGTGGAACTTGTTACATTTGAAATGTAAAACAAAGCCGTTCCCTGATGCCCAAGATCGCCTTGAAATGAGAAGGCATAGACCTTGGGGTCATGCCTTCGAAATTGAAAGGCGAGGTTGGGCATCAGGGGGCGGCGACTTTTACATTTCACCGCCTTGCAAGGAACACCAAGCACCTTGGGCATCCGTGGTGAGAATCACCGGACCGTCATTGGTAATGGCGACGGTGTTCTCGTAGTGCGCGGCGGGCAGGTGGTCGTTGGTCGTAACAATCCAACCGTCGGAGCCCGTGCTCACATGGTTGGAACCCATCGTAACCATCGGCTCGATGGCAATGACCATGCCGGCCTGGAGGCGAACACCCCTCCCCTTCTTTCCATAGTTAGGAACATTGGGGTCCTCGTGCATCACGCGGCCAATGCCATGGCCCACATAATCACGAAGCACGCCGTAACCGTGAGACTCGGCGAGGGACTGAACGGCATAACCGACGTCCCCGATATGGTTACCGGGAACAGCCTGCTCGATGGCAGCCTTAAGGCAATCGCGCGTGACCTCGCACAAAGCCTTGGCTTCGGGCGTGGGGGTACCGACGAAAAACGTCCAAGCGTTATCGCCGACCCAACCGTCGACAACGGCTCCCGTATCGATGGAAATGATATCGCCATCGCGCAGGATCATGTCGGGATTGGGAATACCGTGGACCACGGCATCGTTGATCGATGCGCAAATGGTCCCCGGGAACCCGCCGTAACCCTTAAAGGCCGGGGTGCCGCCATGCATGCGGATAATCTGCTCCGCGAGCTGATCGAGCTCAAAAGTCGAAACGCCGGGGCGCACCATGGCTCCAACGTGGCGGAGCGCCATCTTAGATAGCGCTCCTGCCTTCTTCATCTGCTCGATTTGCGTTGCAGACTTAATCTTGATCATAGACCGAGAGCCTCTTTGACATCCCCGTACACGGTCTCGCGAGCCTGGTCACCGTTGACCGACTTGAGCAGACCCTGGCCACGATAGTAGTCCACGAGCGGGCTCGTGGACTTCTCGTAGACGTCGAGACGGTTCTTGATGGTCTCGGGCTTGTCGTCGTCGCGCTGATACATCTCGCCGCCACACTTGGGGCAGGTAGCATCGGCAGCGGTGCCGGTGTAACCGCAGGCGCGGCAGGTGCGACGCGAAGACAGACGATCGATAATGACCTCGGGGGCCACATCGACCAGAAGGGCACAGTCGATCTCGCGACCCATGGCGGAGAGCTCGGAATCGAGCGTCACGGCCTGGGCGGTGTTGCGCGGGAAGCCGTCGAGGATGAAGCCCTGCTGGGCGTCATCGGCGGCAAGGCGCTCCTTGACAAGGTCGATCACGAGCTGATCGGGAACGAGCTCGCCAGCGTCCATGTACTTCTTAGCCTGAATACCAAGCTCGGTGCCACCCTTGACGGCAGCACGCAGCAGGTCGCCCGTGGAAATATGGGCGACGCCAAACTCGGCGACGAGCTCCTGTGCGACGGTGCCCTTACCGGCACCCGGAGCTCCGAGCAATACGAGGTTCATGAGCAATCCTCCTCTAGCCTATTTAAAGAATCCATCGTAATCATACATCTTGATCTGGCCTTCGAGCTTATCGACCGTGTCGAGCACGACGCCGACCATGATGAGGATGGACGTGCCGCCAAATGCCTGGATCAGATGGTTACCCGTGAAGGAGAAGATGATCGAAGGCACGATGGCGATGAGCGCCAAAAAGACAGCGCTGGGAAGCGTGATCTTGTTGAGCGCGTTCTTGATGTAGGCCGCGGTAGCCCTACCCGGACGGACGCCCGGAATAAAGCCGCCCTGCTTCTTAAGGTTATCGGCCGTGTCATCGGGGTTGAACACCATGGAGGTGTAGAAGTACGCGAAGAACACGATGAGGACAACGTTAAGCACCCAGTTGAGCCAACCGGTCGAAAGCGCGGAGGCAACTGCCTGAATCCAGCCGATGCCGGGGAAGAACACGGCAATCTGAGCCGGGAAGTACAGCAGCGCCGAAGCGAAGATGATCGGCACGACACCCGCGGTGTTGACCTTGATGGGCAGGTAGGTGGTCTGGCCACCCATCATGCGACGGCCCACGACGCGCTTAGCGTAGGAGACCGGGATGCGGCGCTGGCCGCGCTCAAGGAAAACAATCAGCGGGATAACCAGCAGGATGATGGCGCAGATGATCACCATGGTGATGATGCCACCGGCGTTGCCCTCGGTGCTGGAGAAGATAGCCTGCGGCAGACCGGCCATGATGTTCGCGAAGATGATCAGCGACATGCCATTGCCGATACCGCGCTGGGTGATGAGCTCACCAATCCACATGATCAGCATAGCGCCCGCGGTGAGCGTACCGACGATCATGAGGTCGAAGATGATCTCGGGAGCGCCGGCGCCATTAAAGCTGATGCCGAAGCTCTTAAAGAGGAAGAGGTAACCCACGGAGTTGAGGATTGCCAGAGCCAGGGTGAGGTAACGCGAATACTGCGTAATCTTGGTCTGACCGACCTCGCCCTCGCGGGCAAGCTCATGCAGGGAAGGCACGACGGCCTGGAGCATCTGGAGGATGATCGAGCTGGTGATGTAAGGCATGATGCCCAGAGAAAACACCGACACATAGCTCAACGCGCCGCCAGAGAAAAGATTCAGGAGGGCCATAGCACCTGCGGCGACCGAATTGTTATCGGTCGAGAAAAGGCCCAGCATCCCCTGGAAGGGAATGCCGGGCACAGGGACGTGCGCACCAATGCGGTACACGACGAGCATAGCTATGGTAAAAAGAATCTTTTCGCGCAATTCTTTGATGCGGAAAGCATTCTTAAGACCATTTAGCACGGCAGCTCGACCTTTCCGCCGGCGGCCTCGATCTTGGCCTGCGCAGAAGCGCTGACCTTGTCGACCTTGACCGTGAACTTCTTGGTGAGCTCACCATTGCCGAGCACCTTGACGGGCTCGAACTCGCTCTTGGTGATGCGAGCGGCCTTAAGAGCGGCACCGTCGATCACAGCGCCGTCCTCGAACTTACGCTCGAGACGCTCAACGTTAACAGCGGTGTACTCGATACGACGGGGGTTACGGAAGCCCGGAAGCTTGGGCAGGCGCATAGCCAGCGGAGTCTGGCCACCCTCGAAGCCGGCACCCTTGGTGCCGCCAGAGCGGGAACCCTGGCCCTTCTGACCGCGGCCAGAAGTGGTGCCGTGACCCGAAGAATTGCCACGGCCGACGCGCTTGCGGTTCTTGGTGGAACCGGGCGCGGGAGTAAGATCGTGAAGCTGCATTTGCTACTCCTCTACAATCTCGACAAGGTGCTTGACCTTGAAGATCATGCCGCGGACGGACTCGTTGTCAGCAATCTCGCGAACCTCGCGGATCCTGTGGAGACCGAGGGCACGGACAGTACGGACCTGGTCCTGCTTGCAACCGTTGGTGCTGCGGACCTGCTTGATCTTGATGGTGTCAGCCATGCTTAGTTCTCCTTACCGACGAACATCTCGGAGACCGTCAGGCCACGGCGAGCCGCGACGTCCTCAGGTCTGGAGAGCTCCTTGAGGCCCTCGACGGCAGCCTTGATGATGTTGAGGCCGTTGTCGGTACCGAGGGACTTGGACAGGACGTTCTTGATGCCAGCAAGCTCAAAGAGGGGACGCACAGCGCCGCCGGCGATAACGCCGGTACCCTCGACAGCGGGCTTAATGATGATGCGGCCGGCACCAAAGTGGCCGAGAACCTCGTGCGGGATGGTGCCCTGCTCGGTCACCGGCACGTGGAACATGTTCTTCTTGGCATCGAGAGATGCCTTGGAGATGGCCAGGGGCACCTCAGCGGACTTGCCCATGCCAACGCCGACGTTGCCCTTGCCGTCGCCAACGACGACGAGAGCGACGAGGCTCATGCGACGACCGCCCTTGACGGTCTTCGACACGCGGTTGATGTAAACGACGCGCTCCTCGAACTCGGAGGCCTCGCGCTGCTGCTTCTGATTACGAGCCATGTGCTACATACCTCCTAGAACTCGAGACCGGCGGCACGAGCACCGTCGGCGAGGGCCTTGACGCGGCCATGGTAGATACGGCCACCGCGATCGAAGGCGACCTTGGTGATGCCGGCCTCGATGGCGCGCTTGCCAACGAGCTGACCGACCTTCTCCGCAGCCTCCTTGTTCGAGGTGTGGGTGCCCTTGAACTCGGCCTCGAGGGTCGAGGCAGAGACGAGCGTCAGGCTGGAGCCCTTGCTGTCGTCGATGATCTGGGCATAGATGTTGGCGTTAGTACGGGTCACGCGAAGACGCGGACGCTCGGAGGTACCCGAGACCTTGCCGCGAACACGACGCTGACGACGCTTGAGGCCTTCCAGCTTCGCCTTATGCTTGTTCATACGTAAACTCCTAAAAAGGTTGATCTTGCCAGCACCTGACGGGGTGCTGGTCTTATGCGAGTGAGTCGGTTACGACTACTTGGCGGCCTTACCCAGCTTGCGGCGGATGTGCTCGCCAACGTAGTGGATACCCTTGCCCTTGTAAGGCTCGGGAGGACGATGGCCGCGGATCTCAGCGGCGATCTGACCGACCTGCTGCTTGTTGATACCCTTGACGTTCACGTGGGTGTTGTCGGGAACCTCGAAGGTGATGCCCTCGGGAGCCTCGACGATCACGGGGTGCGAGAAGCCCAGGGAGAACTCGAGGTTCTTACCCTTCTGCTGCACGCGGTAACCGACGCCGGCGAGCTCGAGCTTCTTCTCGAAGCCCTCGGAAACGCCAACAACCATGTTATGGATGAGGGCGCGGGTGAGGCCGTGGCGGGCACGGGTCTCACGCTCGTCGTCGGGACGGGAAACGGTGAGGACGTTGTCCTCGACGTTGATAGCGAGCTTCTCAAAGACATCGAGCTCGAGCTGGCCCTTGGGGCCCTTGACGACAACGTTGTTGCCGTTGACTGCCACTTCGACTCCGGCGGGAATCTGGACAGGCTTATTACCGATACGAGACACGGTGATCTCCTTTCCTTCTACCTACCGAGCGAATTACCAGACGTAAGCGATGATCTCGCCGCCGACGTTGTGCTTGCGAGCATCGCGGTCGGTCATGACGCCATGGCTGGTGGAAATAATGGCGGTACCAAGGCCACCGCGGACGCGGGGCATGTCGGCAACGCCGGTGTACTTACGCAGGCCCGGCTTGGAAATGCGGCGGATGCCGTTGATGACCTTAGCCTTCTTGGGACCATACTTAAGCGTGATGTGCAGAGTCTTCTGGGGAACGGTGTCCTCGACATCGTAGCCCTCGATGTAGCCCTCCTCGTGCAGAACACGAGCGATCTCGACGAGCTTCTTGCTGCTCGGCATGGAGACCGTGGCCTTGTTCACAGAGTTAGCGTTACGGATGCGCGTAAGCATATCTGCGATCGGGTCTGTAAGGTTCATACAGATTCTCCTTCGTTCTTGATGAACACGTGCTCTTGGTTCTTCGCCGCCCTTAACGGCAAAGCCTTTTTAGCGCGTTTTCCCTGTTCCAAACTGATGCTTGAAACGCTGGTAGTGACTTACCAGCTGGCCTTCTTAACGCCGGGAAGCTCGCCCTTGAGTGCAAGCTCGCGGAAGCAGACACGGCACAGGCCGAACTTGCGGTACACAGAGTGCGGACGGCCGCAGCGCTGGCAGCGCGTGTACTCACGAGTAGAGAACTTCTGCTTGCGATTGCACTTGACGATCATCGATGTCTTAGCCACTTATATCCTCCTCACATAGAGTATTGTTCGCCCCAAGCGCCGCCCCCTTGTGGGAACGGCGCTTATAGGGCAGGTGAACCTATTTCTTGAACGGGAAACCGAAGGCGTCCAGAAGGGCCTTGGCCTCCTCATCGGTATTGGCGGTGGTCACGAAAGTGATGTCCATACCGCGCTGGTGATCGACGGAGTCGAAGTCGATCTCGGGGAAGATGAGCTGCTCGGTGACGCCCATGGAGAAGTTACCACGGCCGTCGAAGCTCTTGGCGGAAATGCCGCGGAAGTCGCGGATACGGGGGATCGCGACGGAGGTCAGACGATCGAAGAACTCCCACATACGGTCGCCACGCAGGGTAACCTTGCAGCCGATCGGCATACCAGCGCGCAGGCGGAAGGTAGCGATGGACTTGCGGGCACGGGTGATCATCGGCTGCTGGCCGGTGATGGCGCGCAGGTCGCGCACGGCACCGTCGATGGCCTTGGAATCGGTAGCGGCCTCGCCGACACCCATGTTCACGACGATCTTCTCAAACTTGGGGATCATCATGACGTTCTCGTACTGGAACTTGTCCTGAAGCTGCTGCTTGACCTCGTTGTTGTACTTGGTCTTCAGACGCGGCACATACTTCTCTTCTGCCATTGTTCACTCCTTCTTGGGGTTTTAAGCACGGGGCGTGGCCACGATGGGTTGTCCTCGTGCCTCCTGGCTGCATCCGCGCCGCTCATGGCATTTCGCGGTTTGGACTCGACGCAGCAGGAGCCGACAAAACAATCGGTACTATACGCGCATCGGGAGCGTATTTCCAGAAAAACCTCGTCTGCCTGCACAACTCCACAACTCCCCCGCACAAATGGGTCCCAAAAAGCAGTTGCGGTGAAATAGGGATTGTTTGGCGGCCTAACAGGCTTAAACAATCCGTATTTCACCGCAACTTAATTGGTGGGGATGCGACTAGCGCTTGCGGGGGACGAGTTTGGTGCGGCGCAGGTGGATCATCTCGGCGGCGATGGAGATGGCGATCTCCTCGGGGTCCTCGGCCTCGATGGCAACGCCGATCGGAAGGTGCAGCTCGTCGATCTGGTCCTGCGTAAAACCTTCCTGCTCCAGGCGGGCACGCACAAAGGCCGTCTTGCGGCGCGAACCCAGACAGCCCAGGTAGGCAGGCTTGGCACGCATGGCCTGAATCACCACGTCGATATCGGACTTGTGACCCGCCGTGGCGACGACCACCAAGTCGCGCGGACCGATGGGACACAGCTCGCTCAGGTTCTTGTAATCGACCAGGCGACGATCGTAGACACCGGGCACCCATTCGGGCGTCAACGTGCCGGGGCGGTCATCGCAGGCCACGACGGCAAAGCCCGCCGCCGTGAGCACGCGCGCCGTCGCGGCGCCCACGTGGCCGCAGCCAAAGATATAGGTCATGCCCTCGGGGCAGAGCGTCTCGATGTGCGCCGCGGGAATCTCAGAGGCAGCGTTGGTGTAGGTGACGTTACTCCCCTCCTCCACCAGTGAAAGCCCGGGGCAGCCCGCAATGGTGCGGCGCGATTCCTCGCCATGGTACTCGGCCACATCGCCCTCGAGTGCGCTCGCGATAAACGGATCAAAGTCAATGACGAAGTCGCCGATGCGCCGATAGACCAAGACGTCGGCAATTTCCTGGAACAACGGTGCCTGGGTCGCATCCAGATGCAGATAGCACAGGCAGATGGCTCCGCCGCAGATCATGCCGGTATCGGAGTTCTCGCCGCCCATGGTGTAGCGGACCAGACGCGACTGTCCCGCGCTCAGGAGTTCGCGCGCCTCATCCAGCGCAAAGAGCTCAATCTTGCCGCCGCCGATAGTGCCCGCCTGGCTGCCGTCGGCAAAGACGGCCATCCAGGCGCCCACGCCGCGCGGCGACGACCCCGCCGTGCCGGCCACGACCACGAGCTCGCACGTCTCGCCAGCACGCAGGGCGGCAAGCGCCGCATTCACAACATCGAGCTTTTCCATTGCCGCCTTCTATCCTCTAAAGATATCGGTGAGCATAGCGAGTGCCTCGAGCACGCCGCCGCCGACCGACGTCGCCTTGTCCGAAATGTAGTTGATATAGCTGGCATCGCCGCGCGGATCGACATCGGCGCATTTAAAGCCCTCGGTCACCTGCACGCCGTTCGCCAAAAGCCCGCGCAGACAGCCATCGATCTGCGTGCGCATGGGCGTATCGCCCGCGTAGCCAATCACGTCTCCGGCGCGCACGATGTCGCCGATTGCGCGGTCGGACCGAAACACGCCGGCGGCGGGGCTGTGGATAACACGCTCTTTGCCATAGCCAGCGATAATGCCCGGCACGCCCGTGTTGGGCTGGGGTGAACCTTGGGTAATGACACGGCCCAGGAAATGCCCGCGCATGGTCTCGACCACGGCGTCGCAATCGACCGGCGCGGTAAAGCCCGGCCCCACGGCGATGACGGTAGGCGCCATGTCGCGCGTGGTGCCCAGGTTGCGCTTGGCCAAAATCGCGTCGACCACAGCCGCGGGTTTAAGCTCATCGAGCATCTTGGCCTGAGGGTCCACCACCACGGCGACATCCCCCGCTTGGGTAATCTCGAGCGCCTCTGCCGGCGTCTGCGCCAAGCGAGCGCGAATGCCCTCGACCTGGACCTCGCCCAAGCGAATGGCCTCGCAAAAACTGATTGTGCGGCGGATGCACGTGGGAACCGCGATATCGGCCATAACGACCGACACGCCGGCACGCACCAAGCGAGCGGCGACACCCGTGGCGATATCGCCGGCGCCGCGAACATAAACGAGCATTCCCGGGGCACCTCCCTGTGCTACGGTTTGAGCAGAGCAAAAGCGGTTCGACCGCTACTCTGATGATTATTTCTTATCACAGTATTATACGGCGGTGAACAGATGGAAACGGTTAGCGGCAATCTTGCCTCGGCGCTCAGGATCGAGCCGGGCATTACCGCGATTATCGGCAGCGGCGGCAAGTCGACGTTGCTCAAAACGCTGGGTCTTGAGCTCATGCGCGCTGGCGGCCGCGTGCTCCTCTGCACCACCACGCATATGCTTCCCGTTGCCGGCGTGCCATGGGACGGGTCGAATCGTCGCCTGGACGCCGCGCCTTGGAAGCCGGGCGCCTCGCATGTCCCCGGTTGCACCTGCGAGGCCTGCGCGGGCCTTGCACGCGGAGGCATCTGCCAGGCAGGCGTCTTGGACCCGGAGACAGGCAAGCTCTCCGCCCCCGCCGAGCCACTCGGCGAGCTGGCACAGCGCTTTGACTATGTGTTGGCCGAGGCAGACGGTAGCAAGCGACTCCCGCTCAAGGCGCATGCCGCCTGGGAGCCGGTAATTCCCCTGTCTCTTATACACATCTCCGAGCCCACGAGACCGG
>URHQ01000049.1 GCA_900547655.1 uncultured Collinsella sp. | reverse complement strand
GAGACAGATTGCCGCCGGGCCGCCCTCGTCATGAGGTCATGCTCGACATCTCCTCAGCCTTTCGGGATTGGCCCGAAGTCGAGAGATTTCCATCAGCTTCCCGCCGGTCGATGACCGGTTCACCACGCAGGAAGAGCGTGACGGAAGGTCTCGCAAAAAGGCTCCGAGCGCGGCGTGCTCACGCCCGTCGTGGTGCGCCCGAAGGGGGATGGCTGCTACGAGCTCGATCATGTGCGAGGAGAAGACGAACCAGTCGTTGCAGATCCAATATGGATCTCGCCAACCTCGGCAAGCTGCTCGATGAGTGGAAGTCCTGTCGGGTCGTCTATTTCAACACCACCCAGAATGATGGTGTCATCGCGCAGGTCGATCTGTGTGTTGAACACAGCGAGGTTAAAGCCGGAGGCTACAAATCCGATAGCAGCCAGGACGAGCCCCGTGGCAACAAGCCCACCCGCTACGGCAAGGTAAATCTTTTTTACGCTGGACATGTTTGCACTCCTTCCTATGCCGTGAGCGGCGCCGCTTCAGCGACCCTGCGGCTCTTATTGCCTCGATCTTTCCAGAAGGGCGAAACGGCTTTCTTCGCCCAAAGGGCAGAGAGGCGCGCGATTTGCTTGGACGCCGTCCAGGCGCCGGCTCCCGCGAGAAGCGCCACACCGATGGAAGCGAATCCCATTCCCATCGAGGTTAAAACGTACGGAACATGCACGATAATGATGCCGTCCACGGCGAACAGGAGCCCCACCACGCCCGCGCCCCCGAATGCCGCGGCCACGATCCACACGCAGAGCGCAAGAACCCAAATGCAGATGTAGACCGTAGCGGCAACGGCGACGAACGCGAGCAGCAGCGGAATCCATACCGGAGAGCCCACGATGGCGAGCGCCCATAGAAGCGCCGTGCTCTTGCGCTTGGTCCTCGCAATTGCGCGCGGCACGGCGGGCAGTTCGTCGAGCGTTGCCTCGGCGACCTCACCGAGCGTGCCCATGGCGGCCACAGCCTCGGCCTCCGTCATGCCGTCCTCCATACGGTCGGCGATGACCTCCGCGTAGAACTCCTGCGTTTCCTTTACCTGATCTGCCGGCAGGCAGGCCAGAAGCTCGCCCAGCCGGTTCAAGAACTCATCGCGCGTCATGGTGCGCTCCCTTCACGTAACGGTAGATCTCCTGCACGGATGGCCATTCGGCGAGGAACTCGGCGATACGCTCATGCCCGGTGTCCGTGATGCGGTAGTACCTTCGCAGCAGCCCGTTGTGCTCGGCGGAGCGCGCCGTGATGCACCCCGCCTTCTCCAGGCGCTTGAGCAACGGATAGAGCGTGGACTCCGTGAGCCCCATGCTCGCGGGCACGTCCTTCACGATCTGATAGCCGTAGGATTCCTCACCCGAGACGGCCGCGAGTACGCAGGCCTCGAGGAAGCCGCGCTTCATCTGTGCCTCCATCCGCACACCTCCTTTCGTAGTATACTGTGTAACACCTACTATATGACACATAGTATATGATGTCAACAGTTGTCGTAGTCGTTGGGGACGTTCTTGAATGACTAGTCGTTTAAGAACGTCCCCAACGACTACTTCTATACAGCAAAAAGGGGTGCTGACCATTTCGGTCGGCACCCCTTTAAGTTGCGGTGAAATAGGGACTAAATGGGGGCTCTAGACGCCAAAACAGCCCCTATTCCACCGCAACTTCATGGGGATGTGTGACAATGCCCGTCGGAAAACATCTGCTGTCTTTGGGGGTCTATCTATGCTGTACGAGTTTTGTGCCGAGAACTTTGAGCGGGTGCCGGCGGCTATCGATGCCGGTGCAAGGCGTATCGAGCTGTGCGACAACCTTGCCGTTGGTGGCACCACGCCTTCTGCCGGCGTTATCAGCGCTACAGTCAGCTATGCTCACGAGCATGACGCGCGAGTGATGTGCATGATTCGCCCGCGTGGCGGTGACTTTCATTACAACCAAGACGAGCTGCGCATGATGGAGATGGACCTGGGCCTTGCCGTAAGCGCCGGCGTTGACGGCTTGGTCTTTGGCTGCTGCAAGCCCTGCGCTGGCGGATGGGCGCTCGACGAGCTTACGTTGGGCGCCCTCGTGATGGCCGCGGGCTGCGCGACCGAGGAATGCAAGCGTGAGCCCATCGACATCACCTTCCACATGGCATTTGACCAGCTCTCGCCCGAGGCTCAACTCGATGCCGTCGACACACTCGCCGATTGCGGCGTTACGCGCATCCTGACGCACGGCGGTGCCGCCGGCACGCCGATCGAGGACAACCTGGAGCATCTGTCGCGTCTTATCGAGTGTGCGGGAGACCGCCTGACCATCCTTCCCGGCGGCGGCATTTCCACGGTCAACCGCGATACCGTGGCGGCGGCACTGGGCGTCTCCGAGCTCCATGGCACCAAGATCGTGCCGCTGGAGGTATAACCCGTGGCGCTGGTATTTGACGTTCAGCAGGCGAACGGTAAGCCCGACGACAACCGCCGCCCCGGCACCACGTGCCCCTTTTGCGATACAGAAGGGCTCACCGACATCATTCGCCGTGGTGGCGATTGCATCTGGCTCGAGAATAAGTTCAATACCCTGCGCGACACCCGTCAAACCGTGCTGATCGAGTCGGCCGATCACGATGCCGACCTGGTGACCTATGCGCCGGACGAGCTGCATCATGTTATGCGGTTTGCTCTGGATTGCTGGCAGCAGATGATCGATTCACAGCAGTATCGAAGCGTACTCATGTACAAGAACAAGGGTCCGCTCTCGGGCGGTAGTCTCGTTCATCCGCACATGCAGATTGTGGGTTTGGAGCAGGAAGACGGCTACACTTCGCTGACTTCTGCCAATTTCGAAGGCATCAATGTCTGGCAACAGGGGAGGATCTCGGTCAACATCTCAACCGAACCCATCATGGGGTTCTTTGAGATCAACGTTTCAGCCCCGCAGGGAATCGCTGCCAGCGATGACACGAGAGACCAAGCCGAGGCGGATCTCTTCGCCGATGCGATCCAGGTGGCTCTGCGCTATATCCTGAACGAGCACCACGGTGGTCGCGCAGAGTCGTACAACCTGTTCTTCTATCACCTGGGCGGTCGGACCATTGCCAAGGCGCTGCCGCGTTGGGTGGTTTCGCCCTACTTTGTCGGGTATCGGCTGGCTCAGGTCAATGCTGAGACCACGCTCGATGTCGATGCAGAGCGACTCCGCGCACATCTGGAGGCGCTCACATCGTAAAGTGAGCGCCCGCACACTGCGGGCAGTCTAGCGTGCCATGGCGTTGCGGCCGGCCTCGACACGCTTGCGCTGGGCGGCGCGCTCCTCGCCGGTCAGACGCTCAAAGAGGTGCCCGATAAGCGAGGCGAGCACCTGCTGAAACAACGTTCCACACATGACGGGAAACACAACTTCGCCCGGAAAGTATTGCGTGGCGATGACGGCGCCCGAAGAGATGTTACGCATGCCGCAGGTAAAGCACATGGTAGTCGTCTCGCTATATGGCAGATGCAGCGCACGGGCGACCAGAAAACCGACGACAAAGCCGCTGATGGCGAAGGTCAAAATAAAGAGGGCGACTTCCAGGCGCACCGCGTTCATGTGCAGCACGTACTCGCTCATGGCGGTGGAGTTGGAGGCGATAACGCCCATCATCATGAACTTGCAGGCGGGCGAGAGCGCGGGGGAGAGCTTCTCGTGTCCCCATCCACGCGTGAGCTCGTTGATCATGATGCCGAGCACGGCGGGGATGGCGATCATAAAGGCCATGTCCTGCATCATGCTCGGCACATCGATCGAGACGGTGGCACCCAACAAGAGCTTAAGCGTGAGCGGAATCGTCACAGGGGAGATAACCGAGGACGTCAGGATGATGGTGAGCGCGAGCGGGCCGTTGCCGCCGAACATGCTGATCCACATAAAAGCGGTGACGGCCACGGGCACGCTGTACTCGAGCACGATGCCGCAGACAAGGTTGGGGTTGGAGCCAAAGAAGAGTGACCCTATGGCATACGCCGCGATGGGAATAAGCACTGCCGAGACCAGCAGCGCCAGAATCAGGTGCAGCGGACGGTGGAACACCTCGGCTACCTGGTGAAAGGTGTTGCTGAGCGCGCCCTGAAACGTCATAAAGGCGAAGAGGGCGGGAACAATGGGCTTGAGCACGCCGATCTGCTGGGGAAAGAGCACACCGAGCGCCACGCAAATCGGAACGATGATCTGCATATGCCCCGCGAGGAACTTTCCCAGTCCAGTCCATTGCTTCATATGTCCCGTGACTCCCTTTATCCGCGAACTCGTTTGTATGGATATGCTAGACGCTCGTATGCGTCCGTGCGGCTGAAACGCTCGATTATTTCGAGGCCATTACCGCCATCGTTTGCCGAAACCGCGGCGCACCGCGGCGTTTTGCGTCCGCGCTGCACGGTATAATAAATCCGTTCAACAGATCTGCCTGCCGAAGCGGGCATACACAGAGGACTCATCGCTATGAACCGTGAGAGGTATCGCGGCGACCTGCCCCTATCAGGGGTGGGTGCCTATGTCATCGCTTAAGACGACGCATCGCTGGGCGGTCGCTCAGCAAAACCCCGAGCTCGAAAAGGAGCTTTCGGCTGGTCTGGGCATTCCCGGACTGGTGGCGCGCATTATGGTCGCGCACGGCATTGGCTCCATCAAAGAGGGCCAATTGTTTTTGACGCCTTCGCTCGATCGCGACTGGGCCGACCCACTCATTATCCCGGGCATGTCAGTCGTTGCCGACCGCGTCGAGCGTGCTATTCGCAACCACGAGCACATTGCAGTCTTTGGCGATTTTGACGTTGACGGTATTACGTCGACTTGCCTGTTGACCGAGGCGCTGCGCACGTTTGGCGCCGATGTCACGCCGTTTATTCCGCATCGCTTTGACGAGGGCTACGGTCTTTCGCGCGCGGCACTCGACCGCGTTAACGAGCTCGCTCGCCCCCAGCTGATCGTGACCGTCGATAACGGCATTGCCGCCAAGGAAGAGGTTTCCTATCTGGAGAGCCTGGGGATCGATTTGGTGGTCACGGACCATCACGAGCCCTCCGACCAGGTGCCGCAGGGTGTGCCCCTGACCGACCCCAAGCTCGAGGATGAGGGGCCCTCGCGTGAACTTGCCGGTGCTGGTGTGGCGCTCAAGCTGGTGCAAGTCCTGGGTGAGCGCCTGGGCAAGCCGTCGTATTGGCGTTCGCTAATCGAGGTCGCGGCGCTGGGCACCGTGTCCGACATGATGCCGCTCACGCCCGAGAACCGCGCGCTGGTTGCCGAGGGCATCCAGCAGATGCGCGTAACCGCTCGTCCCGGCTATATCGCGCTTGCTGCGCTCGCCAAGGCGGACCTTTCGAGCATTACGGCGGATGGCCTATCGTTCTCGCTCATTCCCCGCTTAAACGCTGCCGGTCGCATGGCCGATCCCAAGCTGGCGCTCGACCTGCTGCTTGCCCGCGATCCCATCGAAGCAAGCGCACTGGCGGCTGAGCTCGAGGAAATCAACCGCCAGCGCCGTGAGATCGAGGCGGAGCTCACGCGCGATGCCATGGCAAAGGTCGAGAAGACCTATGACGGCGGACGCGCAATCGTCGTGGGTGGCGAGGGCTGGCACGAGGGCGTCAAGGGCATCGTGGCAAGCCGTCTGACCAACCGCTATCACGTGCCGGCGCTGCTGTTCTCGATCGGGGACGGTATCGCGCGCGGCTCTGGTCGCTCGGTGGGCAAAGTTAACCTGTTTGACGCCGTCGAGCGCTGTTCCGACCTGCTGATTCGTCGCGGCGGACATGCCGGTGCGGTGGGTGTGACCATCGAGGCATCCAAGCTCGATGAGTTCCGCCGCCGCCTTTCCGCCGTGCTATCGGAGCTTCCCGCCGAGGACTTTGAAGACACCGACGAGGTCGCCGCCACCGTCGACCTTTCCGAGCTGAATATCGAGACCATCGAGCAGATCTCCCGTCTTGAGCCGTTTGGCCAGGGCAACAAGGTGCCGCTGCTGGCTGCCGAGGGCGTGACGATGTGCGACCGCGCCGTGGTGGGCAAAACCGGCGAGCACATGCGCTTTGTGGCGACCGATGGCGCCGCGAGTGTGCCGGCCATTATGTTCCGCGTGCCGCAAATCGATAAGCTCATCAACTGCGATAGCGCTGTCGACTTGGTGTTCGAGGCCGTTGCCGAGCATTGGCAGGGGCGTGTGAAGCCCAAGCTCATGATCAAGGATGTTCTGGTCCGCGATACCACGCTGCCCAGCGTCGACGATCCGGCATGTGAACTTCGCCGCGGCGTGCAACCGGCGGATTCCGGCCTGCGCCTGGAGTCGCGTAAACGCGAGACGCTCGCCCAGCTTTCCTATACCGAGCTCACGCGCTCGCTTATCCATAGCTTTATCGGCTCGAACCAGCCGCACCGCGCGCAGGTCGAGGCGCTCGATGCCCTGGCCGATCACCAAAGTGTTCTGGCCGTTATGGGAACGGGGCGCGGCAAGTCGCTCATCTTCCATGTGCATGCCGCGCGCGAGGCGGTCCTTCGCGGGCGTGCGAGCATCTTTGTCTATCCGCTGCGCGCGCTCGTTGCCGACCAGGCCTATCACCTCTCGTCGACGATGGCAGCGCTTGGCATTGGCGTTGGCGTGCTGACCGGCGAGACCGTGGAGGCCGCACGCGATGACGTGTTCGCCGGTCTAGCTTCGGGCCGTACCGGTATCGTGCTCACGACGCCCGAGTTCCTGTCTATCCACCGTGACCGTTTCACGCGTTCGGGCCGCATCGGCTTTGTCGTTATCGATGAGGCGCACCACGCCGGCCTTGCCAAGGGCGGCGACCGTAGCGCCTATCTTGACATGCCCGATATCCTCAAAGCCCTGGGCGACCCGGTCGTTATGGCTGCGACGGCCACCGCGACGGCTCCGGTCGTGGCCGAGCTTGCCCGCATGTTGCCGATCACTCGCACGGTGGTCGACGAGACGGTGCGCGAGAACCTGCAGCTCGAGGACGACCGCGACCTTGCGAGCCGCGAGAACCGTTTGGTGTCGATCGTGGCGACGGGGGAGAAGACCGTCATTTACGTCAATTCGCGCGACCAGTCCGTGGCGCTCGCCAAGACGTTGCGCAAGCGTGTGCCCGATTGCGCAACCCATATCGCGTTCTATAATGCGGGGCTTGCGCGTTCCGATCGCCATCGCGTGGAGGAAGCATTCCGAGACGGAAGCCTCAGCTGCATCGTTTCGACCTCCGCCTTTGGCGAGGGTGTCAACCTGCCCGATATCCGCCATGTCGTGCTCTACCACATGCCGTTTGGCGCCATTGAGTTCAACCAGATGAGCGGCCGCGCCGGTCGCGATGGCCGGCCCGCCGTGATCTACTTGCTCTATTCGTCGCGCGACGCCCGCATCAACGAGCGCCTGCTCGACTGCTACGCACCCGAGCGTGACGAACTCGTCACACTCTATCGCGCGCTGCAGACCATGTGGCGCTCCAACCGCGGTAAGACCGGGGATGATTCATTCTGCGCAAGCGATATCGACATCGCGCAGATGTGCCTTGCCATCGATGCCCGCACCCCGGTCGACGAACGTTCGGTGGCAAGCGGCCTGGGAATCTTCGAAGAGCTTGGTTTCTGCCGCGTTTCGGGGCTTGACGACACCCGTCGCATCGCGATGGCCGAAAACCCCGGCCGCGTGCAATTGAGCAGGTCAATTCGCTATTTGGAGGGCTTGCGCTCGCGCATGGAGTTCTCGGCTTTCCGGAGTTGGGCGCTCGATTCGTGCGCATCTGATATGCTAGCCAAAGTCAACCGCCCGATCGTACCGCGGGCCTAGGGGAAGGGGACCTCGATGGATGCCGCAGCCCGTACCGCCCATGATTCCACCCTCCAGCCGTTCTCGGAGATGGAGCACTATAAGCATGCCGATGAGCTGCCGCCCGAGATTATGGCGGACAGCTACGACAAGCTGGAGCGCCTGTGCCTCAAATATATGAATGAGGACGACTTCTCTAAGGTTGAACAGGCCTACTGCTTTGCCGCCGAGAAGCACTGCAACCAAAAGCGCCGCTCGGGCGAGATGTACATTAACCATCCCGTCGAGGTGGCCATCATTTTGGCCGACCTCAAGATGGACTGTGACGTGGTGTGCGCCGCGCTGCTGCACGATACCGTCGAGGATACCGAGACCTCGCTTGCCGATGTTTCCGGCCTGTTTGGCGATACGGTGGCCGAGCTCGTCGATGGCGTGACCAAGCTCACCAACATCGAAGTCGACAGCATGGACGAGAAGCAGGCCCTCACGCTGCGCAAGATGTTCCTCGCCATGTCCAAGGACATCCGCGTCATTATCGTTAAGCTTGCCGATCGTCTGCACAACATGCGCACCCTTGCCGCCCTGCGCGAGGATCGTCGCCTGTTTAAGGCTCGCGAGACCATGGACGTGTACGCGCCCTTGGCCGACCGCCTGGGCATGAGCTCCATTAAATGGGAGCTCGAGGACCTGTCCTTCTTCTACCTGGAGCCCGATGCCTACCAGCGCATCGCACGCATGGTGGCGGAGTCGCGCGAGGTCCGTGAGCGCTATCTGGCCGAGACCATCAAGACGCTCACCGACGAGCTCAACCGCATTGGCCTGGAAGACTTCCAGATCAACGGCCGTTCCAAGCACTATTGGTCCATCTACCAAAAGATGAAGCGCAAGGGCAAGGAATTCTCCGAGATCTACGACCTGGTGGCACTGCGCGTCATCACGCATTCGGTGCGCGATTGCTACTCCACGCTCGGCGCGGTGCACACGCTGTGGCACCCCATGCCCGGTCGCTTTAAAGACTATATCGCCATGCCCAAGGTCAATAACTACCAGTCGCTCCACACGACGGTCATCGGCCCCACGGCTCGCCCGCTCGAGATTCAGATTCGAACCTACGAGATGCATGAGCAGGCCGAGTACGGCATTGCCGCCCACTGGCTATATAAGAAGTCGGGCGGATCGTCTGCGTCTAAGACCAATGATGCCCAGCGTCTGGACGACCAGATTAACTGGCTCAAACATTCGCTCGATTGGGCTGCGTCTGACGAGATCACCGATGCCAAGGAATACCTGCATTCGCTGAAGGTCGACCTCTTCGATCAGGAGATCTTTGTCTTTACGCCCAAGGGCGAGGTCATGGCGCTTCGTGCCGGCTCCACGCCGCTCGACTTTGCCTACGCCGTTCACACCGAGGTGGGAAACCACTGCGTCGGCGCTAAGATCAACGGTGCGGTGGCCCCGCTCACGCACGAGATTAAGACGGGCGATCGCGTTGAAATCCTGACCAACAAGAGTTCCAAGCCGTCGCGTGATTGGCTCAAGATCGTTAAGACGCCTTCCGCCAAGTCAAAGATCCGCCGTTACTTCGCTGCCGCGACCAAAGACGATGACGCTGCTGCCGGCCGCGATATACTGGCCAAGGACCTGCGCAAGCGCGGGTATGGCATCTCTACGCCGCGATCCACGCGTGCGCTCAACGCCGTGGCGGAGCAGTTGAACTTCAAGCAGCTCGAGGACCTGTTTGCCGCCGTGGGCGCCGGTAAGGTTGCCCCGCGCGCCGTGGGTAACAAGGTCGAGCAGATTTTGGACCCCAAGCCCGAGGAGCAGCTCACCAAGGCCGAGGCTATCGCCGAGGTCGTGAAGCAGCCTGCCCGTGGCTCCAACCGCAAGCCGCAAAAGCGCGGCAAGAGCGCCAGCAACGGCATTATCGTCAAGGGCGAGAGTAACAGCGGTCTGTTGGTCCGTTTGGCGCATTGCTGCAACCCCGTGACGGGCGACGACATCGTCGGCTTCATCACGCGCGGTCGTGGCGTTTCGGTGCATCGCGCCAACTGTCCCAACGTCAAAGGTCTTATGGAGCATCCCGAGCGCATGATCGAAGTGGAGTGGGACGGCGCTGCCGACACCCTCTTCCAGGTCGAGATCGTGGTCGAGTGCCTGGACCGCATGGGCCTTCTCAAGGATGTCACCATTGCCATTGGCGATGCGGGCGGCAATATCCTTTCTGCCGCCACGTCGACCAACCGCGAGGGTATTGCAACCCTGCGCTTTATGGTCGAGATCTCGGACGCGAGTGGTCTGGATCCGCTGCTGGCCTCCATCAGCAGCGTTGACTCGGTCTACGACGCGCGCCGCCTGATGCCCGGTGAGGGTGGAGCCCAGCTTAAGCGCCGTGTGTAGGTGCGAGAGCCTCTCAGCATCATAGATATTGGTTACGTTCGAGGCATCGCTTGGTGCCTCGAACGTATTTTAGAAGGAGGGTATGCGCGTGGACGATATGACTTTGGACCTGACACCCCGAGGCGCGGCTTCGATTGAGGCGCTCGTCAACGGCCCGATTCAGACCAACAGCTACGCCGTGATTTCGAATGACGAGTGCTTAATCGTCGATCCGGCGTGGGAGGGCGAGCGTCTTGTGGAGCATATCCACACCGCGCATCCCGAGGTGCGCGTACTCGGCTCTGTCTGCACGCACGGTCATGCCGACCATGTTGGCGGGGTTGCCGGGGTTCGAGCTGTCGTTGGCGACAGCGCACTATATGAGTTGTGCGCTAAGGACGTGACGGTACCTCGCGCAAATATCGAGGAGCAGCGCGCCATGTGGGGTATCGAGACGCCCGATCCGGGTGAGCCGACGCGTTTGCTTGCCGAGGGCGATACAATCGAGGTGGGCGACGTCTGCCTGCAGGTGATCGAGGCGCCGGGGCATACGCCGGGCGGCATCGTCCTGTTCGCCGCGACCGAGCAGGGGAACATCGCCTTTGTGGGCGACACGCTTTTCCCGGGCAGCCACGGTCGTACCGATCTTTCCGGCGGTGACGAGGCGGCGATTATGTGCTCGCTCTCCAAACTTGCCAAGATGCTTCCGCCCGATACCGTTTGCTTGACGGGCCATGGCGATTCGACCACGATGGCGCGCGAACTTATGCAGAACCCGTTTATGCAGATGTAGGCTCGAAGCCGTCTTTCGAACCACGAAGACCGGTCAATCGTCAAGCTATTTTCCCCAGTGGGTCGATTCTGTGGGGCAAACGGTCAAAATTTGTCCAATCGGATGGTATTCGTGAACAAACGAACGTTTATGCTCGGGTATGTCGTGGTAAAATCTCAGGCGTTATCGGAGCAACCTTATAGGAGGTTTCTTTTATGCTCGTCAACGCAGCAGACATGCTCAAGAAGGCCGAGGCCGGCAAGTACGGTCTCGGTGCCTTCAACACCAACAACCTCGAGTGGACCCTGGCTATTCTCCAGGCCGCCGAGGAGGCCAAGTCTCCGCTGATCCTTCAGTGCACCGCTGGTGCCGCTAAGTGGATGGGCGGTTTCAAGGTCTGCGCCGACATGGTCAAGGCTGCCGTCGAGGCCACGGGCGTTACCGTTCCCGTCGCCCTTCACCTCGATCACGGTTCTTACGAGGACTGCTTCAAGTGCATCGAGGCCGGCTTTACGTCCATCATGTATGACGGCTCTCACGAGGAGACCTTCCAGCTTAACCTCGACCGCACCAAGGAGCTCGTTGAGCTTGCCCACTCCAAGGGCATGTCCATCGAGGCCGAGGTCGGCGGCATCGGCGGCACCGAGGACGGCGTGACCTCCAGCGGCGAGCTCGCTGATCCTGCTGAGTGCAAGCAGATTGCTGACCTGGGCGTCGACTTCCTCGCTTGCGGTATCGGCAACATCCACGGCGTGTACCCTGCCGACTGGGCTGGCCTTTCCTTCGAGCGTCTGGGCGAGATCAAGGCTCAGACCGGCGACCTGCCCCTCGTTCTGCACGGTGGCACCGGCATCCCCGAGGATCAGATCAAGAAGGCCATCTCCCTGGGTATCTCCAAGATCAACGTCAACACCGATCTGCAGCTCGTCTTTGCCAAGGGCGTTCGCGAGTACATCGAGGCTGGCAAGGATCAGCAGGGCAAGGGCTTTGACCCCCGCAAGCTCCTCAAGCCTGGTCGCGACAACATCGTTGCCCGCACCAAGGAGCTCATGGAGGAGTTTGGCTCCGTCAACAAGGCGTAAGCGTCGCTAAACTTCCCGCCGGAAGCCCCGTCTCCCTACACTGTTTCCTTTGCGCTCACCTGGCTTCGCCAGAAGTCGCGCCAAGGAAACAGTTCCGGGGGACGGGGCTTCCTTCGTTTAACGCCGCAGGGTTACGAGTCTGAATTAAGGTGGCTACTGGCTTCACCAGAAGTCGCGCGACGGAATCAGCTCTGGGGAAACGGGGCCTCCTTCGTTAACTCGCTACAGGGTTACTGGGCTGAATTCATTTTTTCTAGGTACCGTTTATCGGTGTTGAGAGTTCCTTTATTGGGGCTTTCTTTTTATCTCGCTACAATGGGCTTCAAGCGTTCTAGTGACTTGGAGTTTTGGTATGGCTGTTATTAATGTACTGCCTTCGGATGGGAAGGTTATTGACGAGGGTCCTGTTGGTTGCTCTGTTGATGTTTGCTGTGATGACTTTCGTCATCTCGATGTTGGACTGCCGCCCGAGATTCTTCGTCTTAAGGATGCGGGGTATTTGACGCAGGCTGTTGCTGCCTGCGATCGCCTTTTGGAGCAGAACCCCGAGCCTTCGCTGGCTGCTTGTGTTCGTGCCGAGCGGTATCGCATACTCGAGACGCCGCTTCATTTTTCGGTGTCGCGTGATCGAGCTATTGCGATGATTCGCGAGGAGTGGCCAGAGTTTACCGAAGAGCAGTTTGATGACCTGATTAATCGTAAACGTATTGACTGGCGCTTTATCGATGGCGAACTGTTCGTTCTCGACAACTTCCTCGATTCGCTTCGCGTATATCCCAAAGAGGTTCCCGGCATGCGTCCCGATCCTACGGACGGAATTGCACTGCGCAACGAAATGCTCAAGGAGATGGAGTCGCAAAACGGATTGGCTCGCGTCATTACGCTTAAAGCGTCCGTGTCTGTCCCCGGCGCTCTGGAGGGGGAGACCGTTTGCGCTTGGCTTCCCGTTGCCGCCACCTGCCGCCAGCAGTCTCGGGTCGAGATTCTCGACATGACGCCGGAGGGTGCTGTTGCTCCCGCGAACGCTTCGGCACGTACCGCCTCGTGGTCTTCTTCGAGTGAACGCTCATTCTCGGTGACCTATCGTTATCACATCGATGCTGCTTATTGTGATGTCTACGGTGGCGCACTTCCGGTTCATCCGCGTATGGACGCGCCTCTGCCCGAGGATATTTCCGAGGACCGTCCGCACATTGCATTCACGCCGTATCTGCTGCAGCTGACGGCCGGTGTTGTTGACGGACTCGAGGATCCGCTCGATCGCGCCCGTGCTATCTATGATTATCTGACGCAGTATGTCGACTATCGCTATCAGCCGCCGTACTTGCTTTTGGGATCTATTGCCGATGACTGCGCGCATTCGCTCCGCGGCGATTGCGGCGTTATGGCGCTCACGTTTATCACCATGTGCCGTATCGCGGGCGTGCCTGCCCGTTGGCAGAGCGGCCTGTACGTTGCGCCCGATTCGGTGGGGTCGCACGACTGGGCAGAGTTCTATACGCCGCAGACCGGTTGGCTCAACGCCGACGTGTCATTTGGATCTTCTGCTCGCAGGATGGGGGAGGAGTGGCGCCGCCGTCACTACTTTGGCAATCTCGACCCGTGGCGTATGGTGGCCAACAATCGATTCCAGGCAGAGTTTGAGCCCTCTTTCGACGGCATGCGCGAGGACCCTTACGATAACCAGATGGGTGAGGCTTCGGTCGACGGTCGCGGATGCCGTCAGCGCGAGATGCTCCGCACGGTCGAACTCATCGAAATGCTCGAAGTTCCATTTTCGGACTAATCGGTAGAAAGCTGTGATAAACTAACTCACGCATTGCGTGCCCGAGTGGCGGAATTGGCAGACGCAGTGGACTCAAAATCCACCGTTGGCAACAACGTGCGAGTTCGAGTCTCGCCTCGGGCACCATACATGCAAGTGAGCGTTCAAGGGGGTTGCGGCCCCCTTTTTCGTGCCGAACTCGCGTGAGCGCGCGAAGCGTTAAGCAAACAGGCCTGCGGCCTGTTTGTAGCGGCGCGTGGCGAGGGCGCCGCGCGTCCGAAGCCCGGGGCTTCGCGAAGCGAAGGCCCTTCGAGTCTCGCCTCGGGCACCATACATGCAAGTGAGCGTTCAAGGGGGTTGCGGCCCCCTTTTTCGTGTACGTAATGTGATAACGCGCTGTACGTGTTATTATTCGCAAGGCGTTGTTCCCGCAATGCCCTAAAGAGGAACCCGAGGGTTCCCACCTTTTGGCGCTAATGAGCAGCTGACTGGTCATACAACTTAGATTACCTTCCTCAAATCGAGGAAGTCTATGTGTACGACCTGGTTGCTGAGAAGCGCCGGGTTATTTTTTTATGAATGGAGGTAGGGAAAATAGCTAAGTCTGATGACACCCGCATCAACGACGAGATCACTGCATCTTCGTGCCGTTTGATTGGCGTCGATGGCTCTCAGCTCGGCCTGTTCGCCATCCGCGATGCCCAGCGCGTCGCCGACGATCAGGGTCTCGACCTGGTCGAGATCGCTCCCAACGCGGAGCCGCCGGTCTGCAAGGTCATGGACTACGGTAAGTTCAAGTACCAGCAGGCCATGAAGGCCAAGGCTGCTCGTAAGAACCAGTCCAAGGTCGAGGTCAAGGAAATGAAGTTCCGACCCAAGATCGACGTTGGCGACTACGAGACCAAGAAGGGCCACGTTCTGCGTTTCCTCAAGAAGGGCGCACGCGTTAAGATCACCATCATGTTCCGCGGCCGTGAGATGGCTCACCCGGAGCAGGGCCTTAACGTTCTCGAGCGCCTCGCCGAGGATCTCAAGCCTTACGCTACGGTCGAGTCCAAGCCTAAGATGGAAGGCCGTAACATGCTTATGCTGCTCGCCCCGATTAAGGGCGCCTTCGATGAGGATAAAGCGGCAAGCGATACCAAGTAACTAGTGTTCTGTAACCGATTAAGGAGTATTTCATGCCTAAGATGAAGTCCCACAGCGGCACCAAGAAGCGTTTCCGCAAGACTGGTACCGGCAAGCTTATGCGCGCCAAGGCTTTCAAGAGCCACATCCTGAGCAAGAAGTCCACCAAGCGTAAGCGTGGCTTCCGTCAGGAGACCGAGATCGCCGCTGCCGACCGCAAGGTCATCAAGTCGCGTCTCGCCTAAGTTCGTTTTCCCGTTTTTCGTTTTACCGTCTAGGAGTTGATAGAACATGGCACGTATTAAGCGCGCTGTTGCCGCCAAGAAGAAGCGCCGTACCGTTATGCACCGTGCGAAGGGTTACTACGGTGCCGCTTCGCGTACTTACAAGCATGCTAAAGAGCAGGTCCAGCACTCCCTGCAGTATCAGTATCGTGATCGCCGCAACAAGAAGCGCGAGATCCGTTCTCTCTGGATCACTCGTATCAACGCTGCTGCTCGTCTGAACGACATCTCTTACTCTCAGTTCATGCACGGCCTGAAGGTTGCCGGCATCGAGCTCGACCGCAAGGTCCTGGCTCAGATGGCTTACGAGGACATCGAGTCCTTCAACGAGCTGGCTACCATTGCCAAGAAGGCTCTCGAGGCCTAATAGATTCTCTTGAATCGCTAGGGGAGTGTCGCGTTGTGCGCGGCGCTCCCCTTTTTTATCGAAAGCGCTGGTTTACATTGCTAAAAGCGCGGGTAGATAAACACTTACAGGTGACCGATCTTTATATATCTCTTAACCGAAGGGTCATCATCTGATACGTGCAGTATTTCTGCACCAGCCTTTCTATGACTTATATAGGAAGCGATGTATTGTGTAGGACTTGTGAAGAGTGGAATTCCCGCCCACGGCGCCCCTCCGGTCTGGCAATATATCTCCTTGCCGCGCGGCCCGGTGGAACCGGATC
>URHQ01000048.1 GCA_900547655.1 uncultured Collinsella sp. | reverse complement strand
CTAACGATATGGCACCGTGGGGACACATGTATGTCAATCCTGGTCTAACAGAGCCAAACAAAATGGGGACGCCCCGCAAGGAGTGTCCCCCAGCTGCCGGCAGAAAAGGAGCATCCCTAAGTGCCGAGCCGCAGTTATAACAGTCCAAAGTGCTTCGCGGCGTTGTAGATTCCGTCGTCGTCCACGGCGGTCGTCACATAGGTCGCCGCAGCTTTCACCGTGTCCTGCGCGTTACCCATGGCCACGCTCGTGCCCACGGCGGAAAACATCGATAGGTCGTTCTCGCCGTCGCCAAAGGCGATCGCCTCGCTCGCGTCGATATCCAGACGCTCCAGCGTCGCCGCCACACCCAGGTCCTTGCCGCCGTTAGCGGGAATAATGTCGCAGAACAGGTCGCACCAGCGCGTGGTGAGCGAATGCGACACGGCATCGGTCACGACATGCTCGTCGGCCGGATCAACAAAGGCGCAAAACTGGTAGACCGGTGCGTCAAAGGCGTGCTCAAACGGCTCCTCGTGATAGACGATTCCCGCGTTGCTGCCAGCCGTCACCACGCGCTCGGACAGGCGGTTCACAAACGAGTTCTCGCCCTGCATGCACAGTGAGTCGTAGCGCCCCTGCGCCACCTGGTCCACAATCACCGCAACGTCGTCCGGATCGATCGGGCAGCTGCGGTAGACGCCCTTGGCATCAAAACAGTGCTGGCCCGAAAGCGTAATGTACGCATCCCAACCCAAGTCGAACAGCCAATCCGGCATCTGGTAGGTCGGGCGACCCGTGGCGATTACGCACGCAATCCCCTGCTCGTGAAAGCTATCGAGCACCCGCTGCGCCGACGCCGGAATCCGATGGGTCTTAAAGCTCAGCAACGTGCCGTCGATATCGAAAAACGCAGCCTTAATCATCCTCGCCTACTCCTCGCCCTCGAGCTTCTCGCTCGCCTCGAGCCACGCCATCTCCAACTCGTCCATGGCGGCGTGGGCCTCGTCGATCTTTGCCTGCTGCTCGCCCAGCGCCGTGTAATTGGTGGGGTCGACCTGGGTCATCGCGGCCTCGGCCTCCTCCACGCGTGCGCGCTGCGTCTCCATTTTGCGCTCGAGCGAGCTCACCTCGCGGCGGAGCTTCTGGCGTTCGGCGTTGGAAAGGCCATTGGGCTGGCCGCTCGACTTGGGCTTTTCGGCCGCAGCCGCCGCGGCACCGGTGTCAAACGTGCCGGTCTTGGCACTCGGCGCACCCACGGGCTCGCCCTCGGCGGTGGCGTTGCACAGGCGCAGGTACTGGTCGACGCCGCCGGGCATATGCGTCAGGTGACCGTCGATCAGCGCCCACTGCTGGTCGGTCACGCGCTCCATCAAAAAGCGGTCGTGCGTCACCAGAATCAGCGTGCCGGGCCAGCCGTCGAGCAGGTCCTCGACAATCGCGAGCATGTCGGTATCCAGGTCGTTGCCAGGCTCGTCCAGGATGAGCACGTTGGGCTCGTCCAGAATCGTCAGCAGCAGCGACAGGCGACGGCGCTGGCCGCCCGAAAGATCGCCGATGCGGCTCCAGAGCTGCTGCGTCGTAAATCCCAGGCGCTCGCAGAGCTTCTCGGGCGAAGTTTCCTTGCCGTCGATGACGTAGTACTTCTTATAGTTGCTGAGCACCTCGCGAATCGTGTCGCCCATGTAGGGCTCGAGCTCCTCGAGCTGCTGCGACAGCACGCCAAAGCGCACTGTCTGGCCGATCTTTACACGGCCGCGCGTGGGTTCAATCTTGCCCTGGATCACGTCGAGCAAGGTCGACTTGCCGGCGCCGTTCTCGCCCAAAAGACCATAGCGGTCGCCCGCACCAATGAGCCAGGTCACATCGGTGAGCACCTGCTTGGGCGCGCCATCGGTATCCGCATAGCCGGCATCCACGTCGACCACATCGATAACCTGCTTGCCCAAGCGGCTCACGGCGAGGCGTTTGAGCTCCAGCTCGTCACGCACAGGCGGCACGTCGGCGATCAGCTCGCGGGCGGCATCCACGCGAAACTTGGGCTTGGTGGAACGAGCCTGGGCACCGCGGCTCAGCCACGCGAGCTCCTTACGTGCCATGTTGCGACGGCGCTCCTCGGTAACCGCGGCCATGCGGTCGCGTTCCACGCGCTGCAGGATGTAGGCCGAGTAACCGCCCTCGAAGGGATCGACCTGGCCGTCGTGGACCTCCCACATACTGGTACAGACCTCGTCCAAGAACCAGCGGTCGTGCGTGACCACGAGCATGGCGCCCTGACCGCGCTGCCAGCGGGCCTTTAAGTGACGCGCGAGCCAGTTGATGGTGCGCATGTCCAGGTGATTGGTGGGCTCGTCGAGCATGAGCACATCGTAGTCGCCGATCAGCAGGCGCGCGAGGTCCACGCGACGGCGTTGGCCGCCCGAAAGCTCGCCTACCGTGCCCTCCCAGGGCACATCGCTGATGAGGCCGGCCAGAATCTGGCGCGTACGCGGACTCGACGCCCACTCATACTCGGGCGTGTCGCCCACAACGGCATGATGCACGGTATCGGTGTCGACAAGCTGATCCTTTTGGCCGAGTAGACCGATCGTGGTGCCGCGGCGGTGCGTCACGCGTCCGTCATCGGGCTCCAGCGTGCCGGCGAGCACGCTCAGCAGCGTCGACTTGCCGTCGCCGTTTTTACCGACAATACCAATGCGGTCGCCCTCGCCCACGCCGAGCGTCACGCTATCGAAAATATGCTTGGTGGGAAACTCTAGGCTGACGGAATCGCATCCCAAAAGAATCGCCATATGCCCTGCTCCTTCGTAGATATTCAACGTTGTCCATGATAGCAGCGAGCCCCACCCCAAACCACCACGAAGGTGCCTGTCCCCTTTGTGGTGGTCGTTTCGGTCACAGAGCAAAAAGGCGGGCCATCCCCCGCAAGAGATGACCCGCCTCTCCAATCAGTCCCGCGGCAACCGTGGCCGCCGCGGGCCTCAAGCATGTCCCGGACTAGGAGAACATGCCGGTGAGGTAATCATTCAGCCGCTTATCCTTGGGCCGTTGGAAAATCTCGTCGGTCTCGTCGTACTCGACCATATCGCCCATGTAGAAGAACGCCGTGCGGTTGGACACGCGCGACGCCTGCTCCATGTTGTGCGTCACGATGACGATGGCACGGTCGGCAACGATCGACGACATCAGGTCCTCGATCGCCAACGTCGAGATGGGGTCGAGCGCCGAGCAGGGCTCGTCAAACAGGATCACGTCGGGGTTGAGCGCGAGCGTGCGCGCGATGCACAGGCGCTGCTGTTGGCCGCCCGAAAGCGCGTAGGCGCTCTTGTCGAGCTTGTCCTTGACCTCGTCCCACAGCGCGGCACCACGCAAGCTTTCCTCGACCATGCGATCGAGCTCGTCGCGGTCGGTGATGCCGTGGCGCTTGGGCGCAAACGTGATGTTGTCGCGAATGGACTTGCGGAACGGATTGGGCTGCTGGAACACCATGCCGATGGAACGACGCAGCTCGTAGGTGTTCTCGGTCTTGGTGTTCACGTTGCGGCCGCGGTAGTTAATCTCGCCCTCCACGCGACAGCCGCGAATCTCGCGGTTCATGAGATTGAGGCTACGCAAGAAGGTCGACTTGCCGCAGCCCGAAGGCCCGATGAGCGCCGTGATCTCACCCTTATGGAAGTCGAGCGACGTATTGCGCAGCGCATGGTGGTCGCCATAGTACACGTTGACGTCCTTGGCGGAGAGCACGACCTCGTCGCTCACGGCCTTGCCGCTCACGCGCACGCGCTTCTCGCTCTCCCCCACGCTCGACAGAAAGTCCTGGGTCTCGGACGTGGCCGCCTCGGTTGCGGGCGTTGCATTCATCTCGCTCATTCGGCCGTCATCTTCCTTGCCAGTTGCTTGCCCACGATACGGGCGACTACGTTAAACAGCAGTACGCAGATCATCAGCAGTGCCGCGGTGCCCCAAACGATCTGTTGGGCCTCGGGGCTGCCCTCGCCATAGATCTTGTAGATGTGCACGGCGAGCGACTCACCGGGACGGAACACGTTCCAGGCGCAGGTGGGGCTCGACAGGTTAAAGCTCAAGAAGTTGAGGCGGACCGGCGAGCTCATGCCCGAGGTAAAGAGCAATGCTGCGGCCTCGCCAAACACGCGGCCGGCCGAAAGCACGATGCCCGTCACGATGGCAGGCATGGCCTCGGGGATCAGGATGTGCAGCGTGGCCTCCCAGCGAGTGAGGCCCATGGCCAGGCACGCATCGCGCTGGGCCTGCGGCACGTCCTCGAGCGCCTGCTGAATCACGCGCACCAGGATGGGGATGTTGAACATGGTGAGCGCGACGGCGCCGGAGATGATGGAGTACTTCCAGCCCAGCTGCACCGAGAACACTAGAAAGCCGAACATGCCGACGACGATGGAAGGCAGCGAGGACCGCGTCTCGATGGCGGTGGAGGCGATGTCGCGGATGGGGCCGTCCGGCGCATACTCAACCAGGAAGACCGCGCCGCCCAGGCTGATAGGCACCGAGATACCTAAGGTGATCAGCAGCAGATAGAACGAATCGAACAGCTGGTAGAGCACGCCGCCCTGCATTCCGTTGGCGCGTGCGGGTTGCGTGAGAAAGCCCGGCTGGAACAGCGTCGAGATGCCCTCGAACAGGATGTAGGCCACCATGGAGACGACGATGAGCATGACGATGGCGACAATCACCGTCAGCACGCCCGTGGCGATGCGGTCCTGCTTTTGGACACGCCCGAGTCTCGCCTCGTCGATATGGATGCGCGTGCTAGCCACGAGCCTTCGCCCCCTTGCGGCCGATAAGGTGGATGATCAGGATAAAGATGAGGCTCATGCCCATCAGCAGCAGACCGAGCGCCCACAGAACATCGTCCTGGGCCGAGCCCTCGGCATAGACCGCCATGGATGTGGTGAGCGTGGTGGTAATGGTGGACGCCGGCGACAGCAGCGACGTCGGCATGGCCTCGATGCCGCCGATAACCATGCGCACGGCGAGCGTTTCGCCAAAGGCGCGGGTCATGCCAAGGATGACTGCGGTCATGAGCGACGGCATGGCGGACTTGAGCACCACGTGCCAGATGGTCTGCCAGCGGGTGTAGCCCAGCGCGAGCGAGCCCTGACGGTAGCTGTCGGGCACGGCGCGCAGACCATCGACCGAAAGCGTGGTCATGGTCGGCAGAATCATGACGGCCAGCACGATGGCGCCGGGAAGGATACCCAGACCCGTGCTCACGTGGAAAACGCTCTTCATAAGGCCGACGACCACGTGAAAGCCGATCAGGCCAAAGACGACCGAGGGAATACCGGTCAAAAGCTCAATGAGCGGCTGAAAAACCTTGGAGCCAAACTTAGGCTGAATCTCGACTGCAAAGATGGCAGAGCCGATGGCGATGGGCAGTGCGATGAGTGTGGAGAGCACCATGACCGCAAACGAGGTGACGATCAGGGGCAGGGCGCCAGTGTAGGGCAGGCCGTTTTCGGCCGTGTTGGCCAGGTCCCACTTGGTACCGGTAAAAAACTCGACGATCGAGACGCCGTCCTTGAGAAAAGCCGAGAGGCCCTTTTGGGCGACCATAAAGATGAGCGCGGCAACGACAAGCGTCACGAGCGCTACGCACGCACCCGTGACGCCCAGGCCCACGTTCTCAAGCTCGCGCTTTGGCAGCTGTTTTGCCATTGCAAACCTTTCCGGGGGCGATTACTTATTTAGCGGAGACCTTGCCACTGGCGTCCTTGACGACCTTCATGGCAGAGACGGGAATAAAGCCCTGCTCCTCGACGAGCTTGCCCTGGACGTCGTCGGAAAGCATGAACTCCAGGAAGGCCTTGGTGGCCTCGTCGGCGTCCTTAGCGCAGTACATGTGCTCGGTCGCCCAGATCTTGAAGGAGTCGTCGGTGACGTTTGTGCTCTTGGGCTCGACGCCCTCGACCATGATGGCGTTGAACTTGGAGTCATCGAAGTGCGAGAAGTCGAGGTAAGAGATGGCGTTGTCGGTGCTGGACATCTGAGTCTGGACATCGCCGGACTTGTCGAGTTCGGCATCGCCCTTAAAGTCGACTGCCTCGTCGCCAAAGACGGCAGCCTCGAAGGTGGCGCGGGTGCCGGAGCCGGCCTTACGGTTGAGGACGACGATGGTGGCGTCGTCGCCGCCGACCTCCTTCCAGTTGGTGATCTGGCCGGAGAAGATGCCCTTGAGCTGCTCGAGGGTCAGGTCGTCGACTGTCACGTTCTTGGAGACGACGGGGCCCATGCCCACGACGGCGACCTCGTGATCGACGAGGTTCTTGACCTGGTCGGCCTCGAGCTTGGTCTCGGCAAAGACGTCGGAGTTACCGATGGTGACGGTGCCGGCGGCAACGGCGGTCAGGCCCTTACCCGAACCGTTGCCCGAACCGGAGATGGAGACGTCCGGGTTGGCGTCCATGAACTTCTCGGCAGCAGCCTCGACGAGAGCCTGGAACGAGGAGGCGCCGTCGTAGGTCACCTCGCCGGCGACGGACTCGGCAGCGGCAGCGGCGCTGCCCTTGTCGGCAGCGTTGGAAGCGCCTGCGCCGCCGCAGCCAACGAGGCCGAGGCCCACAAAGCTGGCAAGACCACCAGCGAGGCCGAGGAACTGACGACGAGAATAAGCCTGATCGAGCATGATCTTCCTTTCATACATGCGACTCGCGGGCACCCTGCCCGCTTTGCTGTTTGGAAAGATACGGCCTCGAGCGGGCGACGACCGCCTTATCTGCGGTTTCTTACGGGCTATTGATAGACCCTTACCGCAAGCTCTGCCCAGCCTTTACAAACGGATAACAATCCAGCGCCGAACATGGCGCACCTTTTACACCAAAGGAACGTCCCCAATGACTACCCCACCGCAACAGAAAAAGCCCGGGCCGAAGCACCGGGCTCGTAATGCAAGTTTGTATCCAAGCAGGATATAGGGGTTTCCCAGGTGCCCGAGATTGCCCCGAAAGAGGAGCGCCGCGTACTTTGGTACGCAAGCGACGGTTTGAGGGGCAAGGTCGGGTGCCTGGGGAAGCCCTACAGTTCCAGTTCGTTGAGACGAAGGATCGCCACGATGTAAATCTTGAGCGCCTGCTTGAGCTGTTCTTCGCTGGCACACTCGTTGGGGCCGTGCATCTGGCCGCCCCATGCGGGCAACTCCAGGCCAGTCTCCTCGGGGCCAAACGAGACGGCGCGGGCAAAGTTGCGTGCGTACGTGCCGCCGCCCATGGCAAAGGGCTCAGCATGCTTGCCCGTAAACTCGTTATAGGTATCGATAAGCGCCTTCACGGCCGGATCGTCGGCAGACACCGAGAACGGCACCTTAGCGCGACCCAGCTGGCACGTCACGCCAAAACGGCCCACGAGCGGCTCGAGCTGCTCGCGGATGGTATCGGCACTGGTGCTATCGGGGAAGCGGACGTCGATGACCTGCTCAATATGGCCATCCGCCACGCGGATGACGCCAGCGTTGCAGGTAAGCTGGCCAAACGCCGGACTCGTCGCATCGATACCCAGGCCGCGGCCATAGGCATCCGCATGCACAAAGGCCAGGAACTTGACGAACTCGTGCTCGGCAGGCGTCAGCAGGCGCTCGTCGCGTGCACCAAACGCGTCCTCGGCCTCGCGCAGATACGCCACGATCAGGCCGACGGCATTGATCGTCCCCTCGGGCATCGAGGCATGACCGCCAATGCCGTGGGCAAAAATCTGCGCATGCCCGTTATCGAGTGTCGTGATCTCAAGGCGATCGGCGTTCTCGACCGGCGCCGGCAGCTCATCGGCGGCAATCGCGAGCTCGCAGATGGACTGCGACGGAATGGCATTGCTCGCCTCGGAGCCGCCCCACGACACGATGCGCCCTCCATCGATCTTGGGGCTCACAAACGTCGCCCCAAACTGGCCCTTCTCGGCATTGCAGACCGGGAACTCGGCATCGGGCGTAAACAGAAAGTCGGGGTCTGCGTGGTTCTCCAGATAATGGTGAACGTCGGACATGCCCACTTCCTCATCGCAGCCCAGCAGCGCGCGGAAGGTATAGCGCGGCACAATGCCGTGCTTGAGCAGGTACGCGCCGGCATAAAGCGACAACACCGCCGGGCCCTTGTCGTCGATCACGCCACGGCCGAGCAGCCAGCCCTCGCGACGCTCCATCGCAAACGGGTCGGTGTTCCAGCCGGGGCCGGCGGGCACCACGTCCACGTGGCAGATGGTCGCGAGCTGCTTGTCGCCGCGACCCGGGATATCGGCAATGCCCACATAGCCCTCGTCGTCGCTCGTCTGGTAGCCGAGTTTTTGCGCAATGCCGAGCGCGCAATCGAGCGCATCACGGACCGGGCGGCCAAACGGCGCACCGGGCTCTGCATTGGCAGCAACGGCCACGGACGGATAGCTCACCAGTTGTTCGATATCGGCGACAACATCTTCCCAGACCTCGTCGACATACTCGGTAACGCTCTGCTCCACCTGATTCATGGACGACCTCCTTACCAATGAGCGACGGGTACGCCCGTCCCTCACATCACATACTTATATAGCGAAAAGTTTAGCAAGCTCGGCCACCGAGTGCACCACTGCATCGGCACCCGCCGCCTCGTGCTCGCCCGGCGCCGCCGCGCCCGAATAGATACCAATGCACGGCACGCTCATCGCGTGCGCGCCCTCGACGTCGTTAAAGCGATCGCCGATCATCACGGCATCGTCCGCGGCCGCACCCAAGGCCGCCAACGCGTCGCGAACCGAATCGGCCTTGGTCTCGCGCCCCTGCGGTGGATTCATGCCAACCACCGCCTCAAACTGTGAAAGCCCCAGCTCGCCCACCATGTCAATGCACTTTGCCTCCATGCGTGACGTCGCCACGGCCAAGCGATGCCCCTGCGCGACAAGGCCATCGAGCAGCTCGGGGATTCCATCGAACACGGGATACTTTTCCGGTCCCAGCTCATCAAAAAAGGCACGGTACTCGTCAGCCACCACAAGCGACTCCTCGCGGGAGAAGCCATAAAAGTCGCGAAAGCTCTTCCACAGGGGCGGCCCGATCATGCGGCGCAGGTCACCCATCTGCGCCTCCGAAAACCCGCGCGTGGCAAGCGTCTTGCGCGTCGAGGTCATCACCGCCCGACCCGTATCTGCCACCGTGCCGTCAAAATCAAACAGCACAACCGGCCGCTTGCCTATCTCCAACGCCTCCATCGGCACTCCTCTTCCCCAGTTGATGATTTCCACACCGACACTTCAAACTGTTGACTATTCAACAATTGAACCTAGCAATGTAGAGCAACTCCACTATACTTGTCGCACTTTGCTCTCAGAAGGCGGCGCGCAGGCGCCCCAACGAAAGGTGCAATTATGTCTTTTGCCATCATAACCGACTCCACGTCGGACATCTCCCCCGCCCGCGCCCAAGAGCTCGGCATTTACGTGATTCCGCTACATGTGATTATCGAGGGCGAGGACCTGCTCGACCAGGTGCAGATTACCGCCGAGGAATACGTCGCCCGCATGGCCGGCTCCGAGCAGCTGCCACACACCTCGCAGCCGAGCGCCGGCGAGTTCAAGGCACTCTTTGACCGCGTGCTCGCCGATGGCCACGACAGCGCCATCTTTATCTCACTGTGCAGCGAGTGGTCCGCCTGCTATGCCAACGCCAGCCTGACGGCCGAAACGCACGAACTCGACGTGCGCTGCATCGACTCGCGCACCGGCTCGGGTGCCGAGGGCCTGCTGGTGGAGTACGCGCTGGCCATGCGCGAGGACGGCCGCAGCCTGGACGAGACCGAGGCTCAGATCCGCGCGACGCTGCCCGATGCCCACCTGCTGCTGATTCCGCGCACGCTCGAGAACCTGGTCAAGAACGGCCGCGCGCCCAAGCTCGCTGGCCAGCTGACGCAGATGCTCAACATTCGCCTGGCCGTTTCGCCGGAGTGGCAGTCGGGCGAGATCAAGGCCATCAAGAAGGGCCGCGGCGCCAAGCGCATCGTCGCCAACACCATGGCCGACTGCCTCGCGTTTTTGGCCGAGCATCCGGGCTCCAGTGTGCGCGTGCTCACGACCGGCGCCGCCGAGGAGCAGGAGCTTGTCAACGAGGCACTCGCAGGCCAGGACTACGTAGACGCTGGCACCGGCCCCATCGGCTGCACCATCGCAACCCACGTAGGCGTCGACGCCATCGCCATCAGCTACTGCCCCCGCTACCAGCCAACTCGCTAGGGACGCCCACATCAGTTGCGGTGAAATAGGGACTGTTTTTGGCTTATCAGCCGCAAATCAATCCCTATTCCACCGCAACCTAGAAGCAGTTCATTTGGGACGGGGCTAAAAAGACTGGTATCAAACGTTTCAGACCAGTCTTTTTAGCCCCGTCCCATTTTAGCTACTCTACATCAGCCCGCTCAGGGCGATGTCGACGGCTTCGTTGAGGTTATCGGTAATGTGCACCAGATCCGGATCGAGTGGGCTGATCATACCGGCGTCCATCACCGGGCCGTTGAGCCAGCCGAACAGGCCCTGCCAGTACTCGCTGCCCACCAGCACGAGCGGCATGCGCTTGACCTTGTGCGTTTGCACCAGCGTGAGCACCTCGAACATCTCGTCGAGCGTGCCAAACCCGCCGGGAAACACAATAGCGCCCGAGCTGTATTTGACGAACATGGTCTTGCGCACAAAGAAGTAGCGGAAGTCCATACCGAGGTTCACGTATTTGTTGAGCCCCTGCTCGTGCGGCAGCTCAATGCCCAAACCAACTGACTTGCCGTTGACGCTCGCCGCTCCCCTGTTGGCCGCCTCCATGATGCCGGGGCCGCCACCGGTAATAACCGCCACGCCGCGCTGGGCGATCTTGCGACCGACCGTGCGCGCCGCCTTGTAGAGCGGATCGGTCTTGGGCGTACGGGCGCTACCGAAGATGATCACCGCAGGCCCGAGCTCGGCAAGTGCGCCAAAGCCATCGACAAACTCGGCCTGGATGCGCAGTACGCGCCACGGATCGGCATGCAACCAGTCGGTCGACTCCTCGGGCGCCAGCAGGTTGGCGTAGGTGTTGTCCTTAGGAATCATGGGGCCGCGCATGACCACGGGACCACGGCGGTACGTCTCGTCGTAGGCAGGCTCGCCCTCGACGTTCTCATTCTTAATCATGGGGCACTCCTATCGAAAATAGAAGCGGGTGGGGTCGACGCCATGCGTCAAACACCCGCCCGAACATCAACTATTCGGTATGGTACCCACGATGCATCATGCGCTTGCAAGGCATCGGTCAGCGGTCGCGCAGCCGGCGTCCGCGGATGTGACGAGCGGCTGCCGCTCAGCCTTTGCCGTTGCCCACGCTCTGCAAGCGTGTCTGTCGCCCTTAGTAGTCCACCGCCGCAGGGCTGTTCATCCAGTCATTCACGAACGCGCCGTAACGGCCCTCGATAATGGCCTGGCGAGCACGCTGCATAAGGTTGAGCAAGTAGTAGATGTTGTGCATCGACAGCAGAATGCCGCCGAGCATCTCCTTCTGCGTGACCATGTGACGGATGAGCGCGCGGCTGTAGCCGCCCGTGCACACCGGGCAGGTGCAGGTGGGGTCGATGGGACCATCGTCGTGCGCAAAGCGCGCGTTGCGGAAGTTAAGGCGACCTTCACTGGAGAACGCCGTACCCATGCGGCCAGTGCGCGTCGGCAGCACGCAGTCGAACATGTCGATGCCCACGCCCACACCGCGCACGAGGGTGGTGGGGTTGCCGACGCCCATCAGGTAGCGCGGCTTGTGCTTGGGCATGTACTCGCTTACGAGCGGTGCCAGGGTCTCGAACATGGTCTCGTGGTCCTCGCCCACCGAGTAGCCGCCGATGCCGTAACCGGGGAAGTCACCGCACTCCTCCAGATGGCGCAGCGAGCGCAGGCGCAGATCTAGGTGCATGCCGCCCTGAACGATGCCAAAGAGCGCCTGGTCGTCGCGGGTATGCGCCTTATAGCAGCGCTCGGCCCACATACTCGACAGCTCAACGGCGCGCTCAACGTAGGCGCGCGTGGCGGGATAGCCGGGGCACTGATCGAGCTGCATGCAGATGTCGGAGCCGAGCTTCATGGCGATTTCCATGTTGTCCTCGGGTGTCCAGAACACGTGGCGGCCGTCGTAGTCGTTGACGATAAAGCGCACGCCCTCGTCGGTGAGCTTGACCGCGTCGTTGTGGCTGAACACCTGGAAACCGCCCGAGTCGGTGAGGATAGGGCCGTGCCAGTTCATAAACTTGTGCAGGCCGCCCAGCTCGGCGATGGTGTCCTCGCCGGGGCGCATGGACAGGTGATAGGTATTGGCAAGCACGATCTGGGCGCCGAGCTGCTTGACGGTCTCGGTGGGAATACCCTTGACGTTTGCCTTGGTGCCCACGGGCATAAAGATCGGCGTCTCGATGTCGCCGTGCGGGGTGTGCAGCACGCCGGCACGCGCATGCGTCGTCGGGTCCTCTGCGATCAGGTCGAATTTAAAAAGGCTCTGGTCCATAAACTGGAACTCCTTGGTTGCGGTTCATACGCAAACCATTATACGGGCAACCCGCAAGAAGCACCGACTCGACAGAAACTGGTGCAAAGGAAACCTGCCCCCTTGCACCAATGCACCAATGCACCAATGCACCAGGATAAAAATGATCCGTTTTCCTCCGTCCCCAACGGATCATTTCCGACAGCCAAGGCAACGCCGATGTTATGGCACCGACAGACACTATGACCCAATCCGAGGGCACTGAAAAGGCAGGAGCCCCCGCTCGTGACCGCGGGTCGGGGCTGCGACAATGATGTCGAAGTGCCATAGGCGCAGCCGCGCCGCAACGAGTTTGGGAGGCTCCCATGCCAAAGTATTCTACCGCGTTCGGGATGGACGTCCACCTGAGGTCGACCACCGTCTGCGCCCTCGACGCGGACACCGGCGAGGCCGTGACGAGGAGGTTCCCCGGCAACCCCTGGGGCGAGATCGCCGGGTGGATGGATGGGTTCCCGGGGCCTTCGCTCGCGGCCTACGAGAGCGGCTACCTCGGCTTCGCCCCGCAGCGGGAGCTCGCCGGCCTCGGCGTCGAGTGCGTCGTCGCCGCGGTCTCGAAGATCCCCAGGTCGGCCGCCGACTCGGCCTCCAAGAACGACAGGAACGACGCCGCCAGGATGGCCAAGGCGATACTCGCCCACGACATCTCCCCCGTATGGGTCCCCTCCCCCGAGATCGAAGGCATCAGGGACCTCGCCGGCGCCTACGACGGGGCGACCGCGCGCCTGGCGACCGCCAAGCAGCGGCTGCTCGCCTTCCTCGGAAAGCGCGGGTACGCCTACGGCGGCACCACGCCCGCCGGCAACCCGAGGAAGTACTGGACCTACGACTTCCTGAGGTGGCTCGACAAGGTCAGGCCGGAGGACGATGGCGGGATTCGGACGCTCGCCGCCCTGAGGAACGAGGTCGAGGCCGCGGCGGAGGCCCGGGCGGACCTGCTCTCCGAGTACAGGGCCGCCGTGGATGCCAGCCCGATCGCCGCGGAGGTGGCCGCCCTCCAGTCGATCAAGGGCTGCGCCTTCGCGCTGGCCGCGGCCTTCTCGGCCGAGGTCGGCGACTTCACGAGGTTCCGTTCCGGAAGGCAGGTCACGGCCTATTTCGGCCTCGCGCCGAGTCAGAGGTCGAGTGGCGACTCCGTGCGGCTCGGAGGCATCAGCGGTGCGGGCAACGCGCTCGTGAGGAAGCTGGCCGTTGAGGGTTCATGGTGCTACGCCGCGGCACGGCACCAGCCGAAGCTCATGCCGAGGGACACGGGCGTGCCCCTCGAGATAAGGATGCACGGGAGGAAGGGGTCCGAGCGGCTCCTGCGGCGGCGCGAGGAGATGCTCGCCCGCGGCGTGCCCGCGGCGAAGGCCAACGCGGCCACCGCGGCCGAGCTCGTGAGGTGGCTCTGGGCCCTCGGCATGATGTGCCGGGAGGGCGCGGAATAGACATAGCCCCCGTCCCGGCGAGCCGGGCGGCCTTCGGGGATACCCCCTATTTCGCTGTGCGCGCGGAGCCCTCCGCATGCGCCTCGACAGACTTGGGGAACCCCGCCGAAGGAATGGAGTGCGGGCCGACAGAACGGTATCCGCGGATATGAGACTGAGCCGAAGGCGTCGACGACATGCCGGGGGCGGACCGGGACGGGTTAACGGCAGGCCCCGCCGACCGATTGCAAGCGGTCGGCGGGGCCATTGTGGCTCTTGACAGCGGATTGGGTCATATGAGCGAAAACCCGCCAGAGCGAGCAAGGTGCCTTGAAACGAGGCGGCATTGATCTTTTGATCATGCCGCCGAAGTTGAAAGGCAGATTGCCGCTCTGGCGGGTTTGCAGCGTCAACTGGTTACGCGGTTTGGTAAAACCGCGTAACCCCTAAGGCCGCTGGCCCATGCCACCCTCGAGGGTGACGGTCTCGCCGTTCATGTACTTAAAGTCGGGACCGCAGAGCTGAACGACCACGCGGCCGATCTCCTTCTCGACGTCGCCGTAGTGACCAGCCGGCGGCATGTGGACGTTGGCCTTAAACGCCTCGGGATAGGCATCCTGGAAGTTCTCGAGCGCAGCGGTCCAAGCAAGCGGGCAAACGATATTGACGTTGATGCCGTCCTTGCCCCACTCGTTGGCGGCAACGCGGGTCAGGCCGCGGATGCCCTCCTTGGCGGCAGCATAGCTGCACTGGCCATAGTTGCCAAACAGGCCGGCGCCCGAAGCGAAGTTGACCACGGAGCCCTTGGTCTCCTTCAGGTGCGGATAGGCCTTCTGCATGTACAGATAGGTAGCATACAGACCGGAGTAAATGGCCAGGTTAAACTGATCCATGGTGTGGTCGGCGATGGTCACGCCCGAGGCGCTGGCCTGAGCATTGTTGACGACGGCGTCGATGCGGCCGAACTCCTCAATGGCCTTGTCGATGACGTTCTGAACGACGGCCTCGTTGTCCTGACCAGCCGAGACATCGGCCTGAACAGGCAGAACCTTGACGCCGTACTCGGCCTCGAGGGATTCCTTGGCAGCCTCGAGCTTGGCAACGTTGCGGCCGGTAATGACGAGGTTTGCGCCCTCCTTGGCAAAAGCGATATCGATGCCGTAGCCGATGGAGCCAGCGGAGCCGTCCTTAAGCGTGGCCTTGCCGCCGCCGGTGACGATCACGGTCTTACCAGTGAAAAGTCCCATACAAAGTCCTTTCAAATCGCGACGGGCACGCCCGCCGACTGCGCGTATCCAACTTCACGCGCCAAAAGCTGAAATGCAACTTTAGCGGGTTCAAGTGAAAAATAAAGACCGCAGCAGGCGAACGGCACCACGTCGTTCGGCGAAGGGATTGTCAAGTACAAGCCGGATAAAGCGGCCGAGTTATTGTTATCAGATCGAGCCATCGAACACGTTTTGAAACTTTGCTGCGGCGCGCGGGATGTCGGCGCGAGACTTTATCATAGGGTGACAAACAACGATGAGGAGCACATGCCTATGACAGACGAGCTGGACCCCCAGACTCAACAGCATATTGATGATCCCGCAGACGTCACCGCAGATACTGACGCTGTGACCTGCGATGGTATCGACATCGACGACCCCATCTTGGACGAAAGCGCTACGGCGGAAACCCCCGAAACAGAAAACGCCGATGAGCAAAACGACGATGCGCCCGCACAGGACGACGCCCCTGTACAGGACGACGTCCCGCAAGCAGCGGGCCCCATCGAGGTGTCTTCGGAAGAAGAGCTCGATGCCGTCATGGACTCCATGATGGATGCTGTCAAAGCGATGAAAGACGCCGTCGCCGATGCCGATATTGATGCCGAGGAAGAAGAGGCCGCCGAGGCGGCCTCGACCTTTGTGCCCGGCGAGACTCCGGTTGCCGACCAGGGCAGCACCATGCCCTCGTTTCTGCAGCTCGAGCACCCCACGATTGGCGCCGATGCGGTCGATCCGCACGCAGCAGGCTTTTCTGTGGTCGAGGGCGGTACCGGCAATATCGCCGCGCCGCAGGCTG
>URHQ01000047.1 GCA_900547655.1 uncultured Collinsella sp. | reverse complement strand
GATGTGTATAAGAGACAGCGCATGAGCATCGAGAAGAGCTCGGCCAGCACGGTCTGAGCGCTGCGGCGCTCGAGAGAGCCGGGCTTGTCGCAGTACAGACGGTCCTTCAGGGCGTCGAGATACACGTTGGAAAGCTCGGTAACCACAAAGTCGTAGAGTGCGCGGTAGGCGCGCGGGAACTCGTAGCTGGCGTAGGCATCGTCGACCTCGGCCTGGACCTGGGTCAGACGGGCAACCATGAGCTTGTCGAGCGGCAGCAGGTCGGCAAAGGCGACGCCGTCGGTCTCGGGCTCAAACTGACCCTCGAGCTCGGAGAGCAGGAAGCGCAGCGTGTTACGGAAACGACGGTAGGCATCGGACGTACGAGCAAGGATCTCGTGGTCGATGGAGACGTCGGAGCTGGTGTCGACGGAGGCAACCCACAGACGGATGATGTCAGCGCCCATCTCGTCGCAGACCTTATTGGGGTCGATGACATTGCCGAGCGACTTGGACATCTTGCGGCCCTGGCCGTCGAGCGTGAAGCCCTGCGAGACGACAGCCTTGTACGGAGCGTGGCCGTTGGCACCCACCGAAGTGAGCAGCGAGCTCTGGAACCAACCACGATGCTGGTCGGAGCCCTCAAGATACACGTCCGCCGGGTACTCAAGCTCAGGGCGATACTCGCAGACGGCCTTCCAAGACACGCCGGAGTCCCACCACACGTCGAGGATGTCCTTATCGGCCTTGAGGTGATGGCCGCCGCACTTGGGGCAGACGCAAGCCTCGCCCAGGTAGCTCTCGGGAGCGTCGGTGAACCAGGCGTCAGAGCCCTTCTCGTGGAAGAGCTTGATGACGGCGTCGAGCGTGGCGTCGTTCATGACCTTCTCGCCGCAGTCGGCGCAGGTGTAGCTGGGGATAGGCACGCCCCAGTTGCGCTGACGGCTGATGCACCAGTCGGGACGCTGCTCGACCATGGCACCGATGCGGTTGGCAGCGTGGGCCGGATACCACTTGACGTTCTCGCGCACCTCCTTGCCTGCCTGCTCACGCAAACCGGTCTTGTCCATCGAGACGAACCACTGGTCAGTAGCACGGAAGAGCACCGGGTGCTTGCAGCGCCAGCAGTGCGGATAGCTGTGCGTGATCTTCTTCTCGAGGACCAGGGTGCCGCGCTCGCGCAGGAACTCGATGATGTGCGGGTTGGCCTCATCGGTATCCATACCGCTGAAGGGGCCACCGGTGCCAAACTCCTCACCGGTGTAGAACTTGCCGTCGTCATCGACCGGCATGCAGATGTCGGTGATGCCCTCCTTGAGGCAGGCAAAATAGTCGTCGACGCCGTGGCCGGGCGAGTTGTGGACGATACCGGTACCGTCATCGACACCGACGTAATCGGCCAGCAGCGCCACACCCTCGACACCGTCAAAGATCGGCTGCTTGTAGTGGATGTGGTGGAAGGTCTCGGCGGGAACCACATAGGGCTTGCCGTCGACCATAACCGGGGTGTACTCCCAGCCAAACTCCTCGCAGCACTTGGGAGCCAGGTCCTCAAGCATGACCTCGGCACGGCCGTCGTGCTCAACGGCGACGTAGGCGGCGCCGGGCTTGAGGGAAACTGCCTGGTCAGAGGGGATGGTCCACGGCGTGGTCGTCCAGATGATAAAGTCAACCGGGCCGTCGAAGTTCTCGAGGCCGGCGGGCTTGGAGGTCATCTCGAAGCGCACGAAAATGGACGGGCTCGTCTCGTCGGAGTACTCGATCTCGGCCTCGGCCAGCGCGGTGTGGCAGTGCTTGCACCAGTGAACCGGCTTGTGGCCGCGATAGATCATGCCCTTATCGAACATGGCCTTGAAGACCTCGATGTCGGCGGCGTCGTGCTGGTGATAGAGCGTCAGATACGGGTTGTCCCAGTCGCCGAGCACGCCCAGGCGACGGAAGCCGGCCTTCTGGAGCTCGATGTTCTCGACAGCGAACTTGTTGCAAAGCTCGCGGATCTTAGCCGTGGAGGTCTGGTTGAACTTCTCGGTGCCAAGCTTCTCCTCGACCTTATGCTCGATCGGCTGGCCATGACAGTCCCAACCGGGGACATAGGGAACCTCATAGCCCTGCATCATCCAGTAGCGGTTGATCATGTCCTTGGAGATCTTGTTCATGGCGTGGCCGATATGGATCGGGCCGTTGGCGTACGGAGGACCGTCGTGCAGCACGAACTTCTTGTGACCCTCGTTCTTCTTTAGAACTTGCTCGTAGACCTTGTTGTCCTGCCAGTCCTTGAGTCGCTTGGGCTCGGACTTGGAAAGACCGGCACGCATGGGAAATCCGGTTTTGGGCAGATTCATCGTCTGCTTGTACTCGTTTGCCACGGTACCCCTTTCATGTCGTGGGCGCGCACGCCCTCTGGGCACCAAAAAAGCGCCCGTCCCTACAAGCTGGGACGAAGCGCCACAAAACAGGCAGTCTGCCCGTAAAAGCTCTTCGCTTAACCACCCAGCTCAGATGCCCTCGCCCGCGTATTCGCGCGCTCGCATCCGTTACTCGGCTGGCCTGTATCGACGACCATCTCGGCGATGTCTACTAAGACGAACCTGCACGGTACGTCCGTTGGGACCGCAGCTCCGGGGTGATTTTCATCGGTCGCATGCACGGGTTCTCAGCGCTCCCCGCTCTCTGTAGCATGCGGACGGCCGACTACTCGTCCCCATCAACGCTTATGCGGAGTATGCTAGCACGTTCCGCGCCGGCGAAAAACCCTCAACACTGGTTTTATACGTTCGAAATTTCTCGCTATTACAGCCCTTCTCTAGGAGCAAAATACCTGAAAGCACTCTATCGAACGAAAGAAGGCACCTATGCGCACGATTGGAATGAGCGACTACACCGTCGGCGAGGATTGCTTTGACGAGCTGCCCGGCGCGCTGGCCGAATACGGAGCGACCAAGGTCGCCATCATTGGCGGCAAGCGAGCACTGGCCGCAGCCCTTCCCGGTATCGAAGCCGCGCTGGCAGACACCGGCGTCGAGATTCTAGAGACGCGCGTCTACGGCACCAACAGCACGCGGGCCAATATCGCCAAGGTCGTGAACTCCCCTGCCTGCCAGGAAGCTGACGTGCTTATCGCATGCGGCGGCGGCAAGGCGCTCGACACCGTGAAGACCGCAGCTATCGAGCTCAAGAAGATCGTCTTTACGGTCCCCACGATCTGTTCCAACTGCTCCGCCGCGACCGCCATTGCCGTCGTGTACAACGACGATGGCTCGCTCGAGGGCTATTCGTACCCCAACCGACCGGCGCACATCTTCATTAACCCCAAGATCATCGCCGAGGCACCGGCAGAGTACTTCTGGGCCGGCGTGGGCGATGCCCTGTCTAAGCAGCCCGAGGTCGAGTATGCCACGAGCGCCGGCAACCTGGAGCACACGGCAGGTCTTGGCCTGGCACTCGCCCACACCTGCTCCGAGCCGCTGTTTACCTATGGCGTCCAGGGTCTTGAGGACGTGCGCCAGGACCTGTCGAGCGAGGCCGTCAAGCAGATCGCGCTCGATATCGTGGTCAACACGGGCTATGTCTCGAACCTGACCAACCAGAACGATTACTACTACAACTCGAGCGTGGCGCACGCGTTCTACAACGCCACCTGCAGCATTCCGCGTGAGGGCACCTACCTGCACGGCGAGGTTGTGAGCCTGGGCGTGCTCGTGTTGTTCGCCTACACGGGCGACACCGAGAACCTTGAGCGCTATGCCGCCTTTAACAAGCAGATGGGGCTGCCCGTGACGCTGGAGCAGGTCGGGCTTTCCGTGGCCGACATCCCGGCCCTGTGCGAGTACGCGCACGCCACCAACGAGTGGAAGCAGGGAAACCCCGAGCCCTTCACCGACGAGAAGTTCGCCGCCGCCATCAAGGCCGCCAACGCCTACGGACACACGCTCTAGGCCTAGCCCAAAACCACCACAAGGGAGCAGTGCCCTTGTGGTGGTTTTTTATTGCTCCAGCATGCTGGGGTCGAACTCGCTAACCGGGATCACGCGATAACCGTGGCGGAGCAGTAAATCAACGAAGACGCCGTTGCCCGCCGTGAGGGTGCCACTGAATGTTCCGTCGTAGATGAGGCTCGCGCCGCACGAGGGACTACGGTCCTGCAGGATGCACGCGGCGATCTCTTCCGGCCCACCCGCCTGCTCGCACATGTCGAGCGCACGTTGGGCGCCTAGGCGAAATTCCAGGTCAACGGACACGCCCTCGCAGGTACAGACCTCGCCGTTCACAATCTCGGACGGCTTGCGCGGCGTGGGCAGGCCCCCAAAGACCTCAGGGCACACCAAGAGGACCTCGGTCCCTGTACGCTCGCAGGCCTCAATCAACTCGCGATGATAGTTGTCGAGCCCATTATACTTGCAGCTCTCGCCCATCAAACAGGCACTCACCACGATCTTCATTTCCATCCCTCTCAAGCAAAACGCCCCATTTGAGTAAGCTGCTCAAATGGGGCGTCGGCGTTTACTGGCTCGGCCGCGGCTTTACTGCTGCTTGGGCATCAGCGGATTCTCGCGCGTGAGGAGGTTCATGAACTCCTCACCCGTAATGGTCTCCTTCTTGTACAGATAACGAGCCAGCTCATGGAGCTTAAACTTGTTCTCCTTGAGGATCTGCAGGGCGCGATCGTGCGCGTCCTCGATCAGCTTAGCGACAATCGCGTCCACGCGCTCGGCCGTACCGGGAGCGCAGGTAAGCGACGTGTCCTGGTTGAGGTACGCATTCTGCACGGTACCGAGCGCCATCATGCCAAACTCGTCGGACATACCAAAGCGCGTCACCATGTTGCGGGCGAGCTTGGTGGCCTGTTCGATATCGTTGGCGGCACCGGTCGTCATCTCGCCAAAGATGAGTTCCTCGGCCGCACGGCCGCCGCAGTAGACGGCAAGCTTGTCCAAGACCTCCTGGCGTGTCGTCAGGAAGCGCTCGTCCTCCTCGACCTGCATGGTATAGCCAAGAGCACCGCTCGTGCGCGGCACGATGGTGATCTTGGTAACTGGCGCGGAACCCTTTTGGCGGGCAGCGACGATGGCATGGCCGATCTCGTGGTAGGAAACGACCTGCTTCTCGTGGTCGGAAAGCACCGTGGACTTACGCTGTTGGCCGGCAATGACGACCTCCACCGACTCCTCGAAGTCGTCCTGGGTTGCACGCTTGCGACCCTCGCGAACGGCGCGCAGGGCGCCCTCGTTGATGATATTGGCCAGGTCGGCGCCCGAGGCACCGGGCGTGGCGCGGGCAATCGCGGTCAGATCGATCGGCGGTTGGGTCTTCACGCTCTTGGCGTGGAGCTCGAGGATGTTCTTACGGCCGGTCAGATCGGGCAACTCGACGGGGATGCGGCGGTCAAAACGACCAGGGCGCAGCAGCGCCGGATCGAGACTGTCGGGGCGGTTTGTTGCGGCAAGGACAACGATACCCTTGTGGTTGTCGAATCCATCCATCTCGGTCAGCAACTGATTGAGCGTCTGCTCGCGCTCGTCGTTGCCGCTAAAGCCGCCGCCGTCGCGCTTCTTACCGATGGTATCGATCTCATCGATAAAGACGATACACGGCGCCTTTTCCTTGGCCTGCTTAAACAGGTCACGAACCTTAGCAGCGCCGCGACCGACAAACATCTCAACGAACTCAGAGCCCGAAATGCTAAAGAACGGAACGCCCGCCTCGCCGGCAACAGCCTTGGCAAGCAGGGTCTTACCGGTACCCGGAGGGCCAACAAGGAGAGCACCGCGCGGCAACTTGGCGCCGATCTCCTCATAGCGCTGCGGCTTCTCCAGAAAGTCGACGACCTCCTTGAGAGACTCCTTGGCCTCTTCCTGGCCAGCGACATCCTTAAAGGTCACGCCCACGTCCTTGGAGGCGATCACGCGCGCGCCGGACTTACCCAGTCCGCCGCCGCCAAAGCCACCGCCGCCAAAGTTCATCGAAGGACCGTCATCACCCATGGCCTTCTTCATGCGGCGGTTGAGCCACCAGCCGATCAGGAAGAAAATCGCCATGGGAAGGATGAGCGTAAGCAGGTAGTAGGTCATCAAACCCGAGTTTTTATCGGGAACGACCGACTCCAGCGAAGCGCCAGACTCAAGCACGCGATCGGTAAAGCCCGCATCGTTCGGCACACCGGTCGTCTTATAGGCGATGTTCTCGTCCTCGCCCTTCTTGGTGTAATAAATCGAGTAATCGTCCGTGTTGTACTCGACCTTGTCGACACTCTTCTTATCGAGCGCTTTGACAAACGTCGAGTAATCGGTCTTCGTAATCTGCTGCGTGTGACCGATGTTGGGGAACAGAACGGTCGAGAGCACGAGGTAGACGACGAAGGCGATGAGCACGTAGAGGATCATATTCCGTCTACGCTTGTTGTCATCCATCTCCATCTGCTTGAACTCCATCTACTGGGGTTAATAATGCTTTCTAGAATACCCAACCCGGACGGCGATAAACCGACGCCGGGCACGAAAAGACAGAGATGGCATCACTAGAAGTCGGCAAGGTTCAAATCTATACGGGCGACGGCAAGGGCAAGACGACGGCTGCGCTGAGGCTCGCGCTGCGTGCCACGGGCTATGGACTTAACGTGCTCATGCTTCAGTTTGCCAAGAAGCTGCACTGCGCCGAACATGATGCAGCACCTCGTTTAGGGCTACGCATCGTACAAGCCGACCGCGACACACCCGAGGCTTGCGCCGCGCAGATCATGGAGCTCGCATGCGAGCAGATATCACAGGTCGACGTTCTGATTTTGGATGAACTCGGCGAGGCCATGCGCCGCGGCTTCGTGACGCGCGAGGATGTCGAAGCGCTGATCGCGATAAAGCCCACCACCACGGAGCTCGTGCTCACCGGCCGGGGCTTGCTGCCCCTCGCGAACCTCGCCGACCTTGTCACCGAAATGCGCCCCATCAAACACTACTTCGACGAAGGACTCCTAGCCCGCCAAGGCATCGAATACTAGCCATTGGGGACGTCCCGAATGGCTAGGCGGTGGCGCGGCCTAGCCAGTTGCCACTGTGGTGGTAGATGGTGAACATCGTGGCCGTGATGAGCCAGGTTACGGGGTAAACCAACAGCAGGTGCTCAAGAGACGGATCGAACGGCATAATCGCAAACACCCAGATCACCCTCAAGACAACGGTGCCAAAGATGGTGAGCATCATAGGCTGCAAGCTCACGCCAGCGCCGCGAATGGAGCCCGACGCGTTCTCGATAATCGAGAAGATCGCGTAGAACGGCGCGATGAAATGAAGAATCGTCGTGGTGTACGCCGAAATCGAAGCATCGTCGACAAACAAACGCGACAGAGGACCCGAGAACACCAGGAGTACGGCAGACAGGCCACCAATGAGCATAAACGAAAGCACGAGCGACGTGTGATATCCCTTGCGCATGCGCTCGTAATTGCGCGCGCCAAAGTTCTGCGCCGAGAACGTAGTGATCGATACGCCGAGCGCCTCGGTCACCATCCAGATAATGCCATCCAGGCGCCCAGATAGACCCCAAGCAGTCGTGACATCGGCGCCAAACGAATTAACCGACACCTGGATCAGCACGTTCGAGATCGAATAGGCAGCCGATTGAAAACCGAGTGGCAGACCACACGAGATCATACTCTTGCAAATACCGCGATCGATGCCGAGCTTAGACAGCGAAAGACGCCATGCGCCCGGAGCGTGCATCATGCGCAACACGATCATCGTTGCATTGGAGCAAATGGTCAGCGCCACTGCGATGCCGCAGCCCAGCGCCTCCATATGCAACACAGCGACAAAGATGATATCCAGCACCACGTTAACCAGGCAGCCAGAGGCAATGATCACAGCGGGGCCGCGCGTGTCGCCCACGGCACGCAGCAGTGCGGTTCCCATATTAAGCAGCAGTGCCGCAACCATCGCGGCAAAATAACAGCGAGCATAGGCCACGCCCTCGGCCAATAATTCATGCGGCGTGTTCATAAGCACCAGCATGGGCTCAACGAACACTATGCCAAGAATCGAGAAAACGATACCGCCCACCAGCGCGAGCGTCATGGCCGTATGGACCGAACGGCTCAGTCGCTCATCATCGTGCTGACCAAAATACTGACCGGTAATGACCGCGCAGCCGGCGCCGACGCCAACGCAAAAGCCAATGCAGAGCTCGGTGAGCACCATCGTAGCTTGAATGCCACCTAGCGCGAGCTTGCCGCCAAACTGGCCGACGATATAGGTACCGATAAGCGTGTAGGCCTGCTGAAAAAACGAACTAAAAAAGATGGGAACGCACAGCGAAAGCAGCTGCTGCCAAATAACACCCTGCGTTACATCGATAGCCGTAGATTTCTTAGCCACACGCCCTCCCCAAAAGCGTACGTCAACCGACAAAACAGTAATTAAAGACCTAAGCTAATAGCAGCTTAGCACCGACCGACGTCGACCGAAACACCCCGAGTCAGAGCCCGGTGCAAACTATCTGCCTAGTGATACAGCCCCGGCTGGTAGTGATACTCATTGCTCACGTGCGGGCATAGCTGCCAAAAGGCGACGGCGCTCGCCGCGGCCACGTTGAGCGAATCGACCCCGTGCGCCATCGGAATGCGCACCGCGTGGTCACAGCCGGCAATGGTCTTGGCGCCCAAGCCGGCACCCTCGGTGCCCATAAAAATCGCCAAGCGATCAATCTTCTGCAGTACAGGATCATCAAGCGAAACAGAGTCGTCCGTCAACGCCATAGCGGCACACGAAAAACCGGCGTCGTGCAACGCGCTCAGACCATCATGCGGCCACACACGAGCCTCGCTGCCAATGCGCGTCCACGGCACCTGAAACACGGTGCCCATGCTCACGCGGGCCGAGCGACGGTACAGCGGGTCGCAGCACGTCGGGCTGACCAAAATACCGTCAACGTTCAATGCGGCAGCCGAGCGGAAAATCGCGCCGACATTGGTGTGATCGACAATACCCTCAAGCACGCACACGCGCACCGGACGATCCCCCGCCGCCTCGACGACGCCGCCCAAGAACTCATTAACCGGAATCTGACGCGGCCGACGGAACGCCGCGAGCGCGCCGCGCGTCACGTTAAAGCCTGTCAACTGCTTCATGAGCTCCATGGAGGCCACGAACACAGGAACCGGATCCGCGCCCTCACGCACAACCAGGCGCTCAAACAGCGGCATCATCTGGTCGAGCCAACGTTCGCCCAAAAGAAAGCTCACCGGCTGATATCCGGCACGCACCGCGCGCTCGATAACCTTGGCGCTCTCGGCGATAAAGATGCCCTTTTGCGGCTCCAACACGCAGCGAAGCTCGCGCTCGGTCAGTCGCACATAGGCATCGAGCCGCTCGTCCTCGAGCGAATCAATTCGCAGAACCTCAACGGCATCAGTCATAGCAGCCAGCCCGCACCTTTCTTTGCAGCACCTATACAAATATCGGGGCAACGCCATGCGCCGCCCCGTCATTCATTTCAACCCGATAATACCGAAGGGATAATCGGTTTTAAGCCTCGATGCGACGATACGTCACGAACTCATAATCGACGCCCTCGTCACCCTCACCGGCGGCAATCGTCGCGACCTCGCTACGCTGCGCAATCTCCCACGCAGGATCGGCTTCCAAATCGGGAAAGTACGTATCCACGACATGGACGCAGTGGTTATGCGTGACCTCGGCCTCGACGCAATACGGCAAAAACTGCCGATAGACATCGCCGCCACCGATCACCCAGGCAACGGGCTCATCGGCAACCGCGGCGAGCGCCTCGTCGATACTATGCACCACGTCGACGCCCTCGGGGGCAAAGCTCTCGTCGCGGGTGAGCACGATATTGCGGCGGTTCTTGAGCGGACGCCCGCCGGGAAAACTCAGCAGGGTCTTGCTCCCCATAATAACGGGGCAACCTTTGGTGCACGCCACAAAATGGCGCATGTCGGCGCGATTGGACACAACCATATCGCCCTCGCAGCCAATGCCCCAGTCTTCACACACAGCGACGATGGCAGAAAGCTTACACGTCATGCCCACCACCTACACCGCGATGGGAATGTTCTTGACCTGTGGACCGTGCTCGTAGCCCTCCACGATCAGGTCATCGGTCGTAAACGCATAGAAATCGTGCACGTCGGGGTTCAGCGTTACCTTGGGCGCCGCAAACTGCGGACGCTCGATAAGTTCGCGGACGATATCGACGTGACGGTCGTAAATGTGAGCATCGGCGATCACGTGCAGCAGCTCGCCGGGAATCATATTGACCGACTGCGCGACCATCATGAGCAGAATGGCGTACTGGCACACGTTCCAGTTATTCGCGGCCAAAATGTCCTGACTGCGCTGGTTGAGAATCATGTTGAGCGTGGGCTTGTCGTCCTGCGGGCGCTGCGTGACGTTATAGGTCACGCTGTAGGCGCACGGATACAGGTGCATCTCGGACAGGTCGCTAAACACATAGGTGTTCGTCATGATGCGGCGGCTGTACGGCGTATGCTTAAGTTCGTATAACACGCGATCCATCTGGTCGAAGTCACCCTCGGAATAATGGCTTTTCTGCCCAATCTGGTACCCGTAGGCCTTGCCGATGGAGCCGGTCTCGTCGGCCCACTCATCCCAAATATGACTGTTGAGGTCATGGACATTATTGGACTTCTTTTGATAGATCCACAGGATCTCGTCCATGGCGGACTTGAGCGCCGTACGACGTAGCGTAAGCGCAGGGAACTCCTCGCGCAGGTCGTAGCGCGCCGTGACGCCAAAGTTTTTAATGGTATAGGCAGGGGTGCCGTCCTCCCACACCGGGCGGACCTTTTGGCCCTCGGTGGTGGTGCCATGGTCCAAGATATCGCGGCACATGGTTACAAACTGTTGATCAGCCTTGCTCATTGACCCTCCTGTCAGTCGCCTACAAGCGAGATTCATTGTAGCCCAGGCGCACGCGGCCCCACAGCCAAAACATAAGCCCTCACTTTATGACATATGTCAGAAATTCCTTGCGCAAATCCACACGTTCGTTATTCTATTGTTGACATATGTCAGATTTGGAGAGTGTATGGCAGGAAGACGCGAAAAATTGCGCCGCGTTGGGATCATCCCCGAATATCGCGGCTTTACCCCCGACGGCCTTGCCAGCGGAGACGCCATCGACATGACCGTCGACGAGCTTGAGGTGCTGCGCCTGTGCGACCTGGAAGGTCTCAACCAAGAGGCGGTCGCCCAGCAGATGGGCATCGCCCGCGCAACGGTGGCGGCCATTTGCAGCCGCGCGCATCGCAAGGTGGCCGATGCGCTGGTCAACGGACGAGCGCTCGTCATCGAGGGCGGCAATATCGCGTACTCCCCCCTCGCCACGACGACGGCCGCATGGCCAGCAAAGGAGGTCGGCACCATGAGGGTGGCAACGACGTACGACAACGGCAACATCTATATGCACTTTGGCCGCAGCGAGCAGTTCAAGATCTACGACATACAGGATGGCAAGGTGCTCAACGAGCAGGTCGTGGGCACCGATGGCACCGGCCACGGCGCCTTGGCGGGCCTGCTTGCCAACGGTGGCGTTGACACGCTCATTTGCGGCGGTATCGGCGGCGGCGCTATCAACGCGCTTGCCCAAGCCGGCATCACGGTATACGCAGGTGCCCAGGGCAGCTGCGACGCTTGCGTCGAGGCACTTATCGCCGGCACGCTCGCACAGAACGGCGAGGCCACGTGCAGCTGCCACGGCCATGACCACGAGCACGCCCATGAGCACAGCGAATCCTGTGGTTGCCACGGCCATCACGAGCACGAGGGCCACGAAGGCTGCGGCTGCCACTAGCGGCAAGCACCTCGTCGAGAACGCGCTTCCACGCGTGCGACAACCAGCGAAATAACGACGAAGGCCGCCTGGAATACCATCCAGGCGGCCTTCGCCATACACGACTCAACTAGTCGTTACTTCTTGTTGCGCATCTGTGCTTCCATCTGGCGCAGCAGGTCCATATCGGACTTAGGACCGCCCGTCCCAAGTCCGCCCATGCCGCCCAGGCCCATGGCATCCAGACCGGGAATATTGGGCATGCGCATCTTTTTGCCCTTCTTACCCTTCTTGCCCTTCTTGCCGCCGGCCTGCGCCTGATTGGCCATCGAGCGCATGCGGCCCATCATCTTATTCATCTCGCCCCACTGCTTCATAAGGCTATTGACCTCAGTGGGGGTCACGCCGGCGCCCTTGGCGATGCGGGCGCGACGCTGACCGTTGATGATGGAGGGACGAAGGCGCTCCTCCTTGGTCATCGACATGATGATGGCCTCGTTCTTATCGAAAATACCCTCATCCAGGTTGCCGCCCATCTGGTTGAGCGCGCGCTGACCGCCGGGGAGCATGCCAAGGATGCCCTTCATGCCGCCCATCTTTTTGACGGCCTTCATCTGGTCGAGCATGTCGTTCATGGTGAAGCCCTCGCGCAGCATACGCTCGGCAGCCTCGAGCTGCTCTGCATCGGCTGCCTCCTGGGCCTTCTCGATAATACCGACGACATCGCCCATGCCCAGAATGCGCTTGGCCATGCGATCGGGATAGAACGGCTCAAGCGAATCGGGTTTCTCGCCCATGCTCACAAACTTGATGGGCTTGCCGGTCACCTGACGCACGGAAAGCGCGCCGCCGCCACGGGCGTCACCGTCGAGCTTGGAGATAATCACACCATCAAAGTCGGTGCGCTCGGCAAACGTCGAGACCACGTTGACGATGTCCTGGCCGGTCATGGCATCGACGACCATCAGCACCTGGTCGGGCTTGACGGCCTTCTTGATGTCCACGGCCTCCTGCATCATCTGCTCATCGATCTGAAGACGACCGGCGGTATCGACGATGACCACGTCACGCAGGTGGTCGACGGCCTCCTGGATGGCGCCCTTGGCGATGACAACCGGGTGCGCACCATCGCCACGGAAGACCGGTACGCCGATCTCGCCACCGAGCGTGGCCAGCTGGTCGGCAGCGGCGGGACGGTAGACGTCGCACGCGGCGAGCAACGGCGAGCGGCCCTGCTTCTTGAGCAGGTAAGCCAGCTTTACGGCCGCCGTGGTCTTACCGGAGCCCTGCAGGCCCACGAGCATGATGACATTGGGAATGCGATTGCTAAAGACGAGCTTGCTCTCGGTTGAGCCGAGCATCTCGGTGAGCTCGTCGAGCACGATCTTGACGACGTTTTGCGCCGGCGACAGCGACTCCATGACCTCGGCGGTCATGCAGCGCTCCTTGGTCTTGGCAACGAACTCCTTGACGACCTTAAAGTTAACGTCGGCCTCGAGCAGTGCCATGCGAATATCGCGCATGGCCGAGGTGATATCGGCCTCGGTCAGCTTACCCTTGCCGCGCAGGCGGTCAAATGTGTCGTTGAGGCGATCGCTCAGAGAATCAAACACTAGTCACTCCTTAGTTGGACTCGCCCACCAGGGCGCGGCAGAAATCTTTGGCGTTAAACTCCTGCAGGTCATCGACCTGCTCGCCCACGCCCACGCGCAGGATCGGGAGCTTGAGCTTCTCGGCCACGGCCATGGCGATACCGCCCTTAGCCGTGCCGTCGAGCTTAGTCATGATAATACCGTCCAGGCCCAGCGCCTCGTTAAACTCGAGCGCCTGGTTCAGACCGTTCTGGCCAGTGGCGGCATCGATCACAAGCACGACCGAGACCGGCATGGGACCGGCGGCCATATTGGCGGCGCGCTTACGCGTCACGTTGACCACCTTGGCGAGCTCGCGCATGAGCTCGGGGCTCGTGTGCAGACGTCCGGCGGTATCGATAAGCACCAGGTCGCTGCCGCGCTTGTCGGCCTCGTCGAGCACGTCGTAACAAACGCTCGCCGGGTCGGAGCCGCGGTCGCGCTTGATGACGGGAACACCGGCGCGCTGGCCCCACACATCGAGCTGCTCGATGGCGGCGGCGCGGAAGGTATCTGCCGAACCGATCACGACATTCTTGCCGCGAGAAGCCATGGCGCTCGCAATCTTGCCGACCGTGGTGGTCTTGCCGGCACCGTTGATGCCGACAAACAGCACGCAGCTCGGCGTATCGGAAAACGGGTCGCGCTCAGCAGGCACAAAATGGCCCTCGAGCTGCTCGGCCAGAGCGCGGCGAAGCTGCGGGGCGGTCTTGAGGTTCTTCTTGGCAGCGGCGTCGCGCAGGTCATCGGAGACCTGAATGGCGACCTCGGCACCCATGTCACCCATGACGAGGGTGTCCTCAAGGTCCTCCCAAAAGTCCTCGTCGACCTCGCCGCCAAAGTAGAAGACCTCGTTGAGTGCCTCGCGGCTGCGCTCAAGTCCGCGCGAGAGAGCGTCAAAGAATCCCATTATGCATTCACGACCTTTCCGGTTTCGCGATCGAGTTTTTGCGAGACGACGCGACTGACGCCGTCGGCTTGCATCGAGACGCCGTAGAGAACGTCAGCATCCTCCATAGTACGGCGCTGATGCGAGATTACCAAGAGCTGCGTATCGGAACGCAGCACATCAAGGGCGCCGATGAGCTTGGACAGGTTGGCGTCGTCGAGCGCCGCCTCAACCTCGTCCAGCACATAGAACGGCACCGTGCGCGTACGGTACACGGCAAAGAGCAGGGCGAGCGCCGTCAGACTCTTCTCGCCACCCGACATGAGCATCATCTTGGTGATGCGCTTGCCGCGCGGCTGCGCCACGACCTCAATGCCCGTCTCGGCCGGATGCTCGGGATCGGTCATCTCCAGATGAGCCTGACCGCCCGGGAAGAGCATGGCGAAGATCTCGCGGAAATTCGCATCAACCTTCTCAAACGTCACCAGGAACGCCTTGCGCATCTTGCGGTCGATCGCCACGGTGATCTTGGTGAGCGCCTTGCGCGCGCTCTCCAGATCGGCAAGTTGCTCCTCGATGTAATCGGCACGGCGCTTGAGCTGCTCGTACTCCTCCATGGCGACTTGGTTCACAGGACCCAGGTTGTTGATCTGGCGCACAAGCTGGTTGAGCTCGCGCTCCGCGGCGTCGCGATCGGTGGGCGCGGGAAGCATGAGCGCTTCCTCGAGTACCGTGGTGCCATCGGCGGTAATGGCCTTAATGGCGGCCTCTACCTGCACCTCAAGCTTGCCACGCGCGACCTTAAACTCGTTTTGCGTGGCGGCGGCGGTATCGACTCGCTCCTTAGCGCGGGCAACCTCTGCCTTGGCATCCTCGATGGTCTTCTTGAGCGAAGCGGAGTCCGCCTCCTCCAGAGAGGCCTGGTCACGCAGACGCGCTGCCCAATCCGACGCGCGTTCCAACAGGGCAGAATAGCGTTCGTGCATGGGGTCGACGCGCAGGCGCAGCAGCTCGAGCGAGCGCGAAGCCTGGCGTGTTCCGCGGATACGGCGGTCGATGCCCTCAAGACGATGCTCCAGGTCGGGCACGCGGCCCTTCAGCGAACGCAGGCGTTCGCTTGTCTGGGCCAGGCGAACCTTGGCGTCGGCGAGCTTGCCGGCAGCCTCGGAATCATCACGACGTACGCGATCGAGCTCGTCGTTGGCCTCGGCAATCTGCAAGCCCAGATCGCTTGCCTGTGCACGGGCCTCGTCACGCGAACGGGTGAGCTCGTCCACGCGCGGGCGCGCGGCGCGAACGGCCTCGGCAGCCTGCTCACGGCGCTTGGAGATACGCACGCGCTCGACCTCGGCATTGTTGGCGCTTTGCTCCAGACGGCCGATCTCGGAGAGCAGCGAGCGGCGCTCGCCCTCAAGACGGGCGATCTCGCCGGCGGCATCACCCTCGGCGGCACGCGCCTCCTCGACGGCCGCATTGGCCTCGACGACCTGATCCGACACATGCTCAAACACAGCAACCAGATCGGGCTCCAGGCCCTCCAGCTCGCGAATACGACGCTTGCGCTCAAGGGCACCCGAAGCCTCGCCGGCATCGAGTCCCACGCGCACCAGGCCGCCGCAGGCGACGCGGGCGCCATCGGGGGTAACGTAAGTCACGCCGTCAACGACCGGCGCCGACAGCGCGGCAGCAAGATCGTCCACGACGTAATAACCGCCGAGCAGCGCCTCAACGACGGGACCGTAGCCTGCGCGCACGGACAGACGATCAACCAGACGGGTACCGGAGGCGCCCTCAGCGGCGGTAGAGCCGCTCACGCTGCGCGCCACCAGCAGCGCCTCGCCCGAGGCCTTCTTCTGGTCCAGCGCAGCGCGACCGGCGCGCTCAAGTGCGGCAGCGTTATCGAACAACAGGGCAT
>URHQ01000046.1 GCA_900547655.1 uncultured Collinsella sp. | reverse complement strand
ACGAGATAGGCTCCGGTCTCGTGGGCTCGGAGATGTGTATAAGAGACAGAGGATCACTATCGCGACATGTGCGACATTGAGTTCACCATCGAGCAGGGCAAGCTCTGGATGCTCCAGACCCGCGTGGGCAAGCGAACTGCCACCGCCGCCCTGCGCATCGCCATCGAGATGGTCGAGGAGGGTCTGATCACCCGCGATGAGGCTGTGAGCCGCATCGATCCCGCGCAGCTCGACCAGCTCCTGCACCCACAGTTCGACGCCTCCAAGAAGTACGAGGCTCTCGCCAGCGGTCTTAATGCCAGCCCCGGTGCCGCCGTGGGCGAGGTCGTGTTCTCGAGCGACGACGCCGTCGCGCGCGCCAACGAGGGCCACAAGGTCATTCTGGTTCGTTGGGAGACCAACCCCGACGACCTGAAGGGCATGGTCGCCGCCGAGGGCATTCTGACCAGCCACGGTGGCAAGACGAGCCATGCCGCCGTTATCGCCCGCGGCATGGGTACGCCCTGCGTCTGCGGCGTTGAGCGCTTCCATATCGACGCCGCCGAGAAGGTCGTGCGCATCGAGGGCAGTGACCGCGTACTGCACGAGGGCGATGTCATCTCCATCGACGGCACCCAGGGCATCGTCGTCGACGGTCCCGTCGATCTGGTTTCGGCTGAGCTCACCGGCGACCTGGACACCATCCTGTCCTGGGCCGACGAGATTCGCTTGGACGAGACCTGTGGCCATGCCAACCATGTGCGCGTCAACGCCGACAATCCCGAGGATGCCGAGCTCGCTCTCGAGTTTGGCGCCGAGGCTATTGGCCTGTGCCGCACCGAGCACATGTTCCTGGGCGACCGCAAGAACATCATCCAGAGCTTTATCCTGTCTGACGATGAGGCCGTGAAGCAGCAGGCCCTGGCCGACCTGCTCAAGGTTCAGACCGAGGACTTCCTGGCGATGTTCAAGACCATGTCCGGTCGCGATGTGGTCGTCCGCCTGCTCGATCCGCCGCTTCATGAGTTCCTGGATAATCCTCGCGAGCTCGAGGTCGCCATTACCAAGAAGGAAGCCGCCGGCGCCAGCGAGGAAGAGCTTGCCGTCCTGCGCGCCCGCCTGCGTCGTATCGACGGCATGGTCGAGTCGAACCCCATGCTCGGCCTACGCGGTGTGCGCCTGTCCGTCGTCTTTAGCGATCTGCCGCTCATGCAGGTTCGCGCCGTCGCCACGGCTGCTGCCCGTCTTATCAAGGAGGGTGTCGACCCGCGCCCCGAGATCATGGTTCCGCTCGTTTCCATCACGGCGGAGCATGTCCAGACCCGCGAGGTTATCGAGCGCGTGATCGCCGAGGTTTCCGCCGAAGAAGGCGTCGAGCTCAATATTCCCGTGGGCACGATGCTCGAGCTGCCGCGCGCCTGCATGGTCGCTGACGAGATCGCCCATCACGCAGACTTCTTCTGCTTTGGCACCAACGACCTTACCCAGACGACCTTCGGTTTCTCGCGCGACGACGCCGAGGCTAAGTTCATACCGCTGTACATGCATAAGAAGATCTTGAAGGACAACCCCTTCGAGACCATCGACACGGCGGTGCTGGAGCTCGTGCGCATGGCTGTCGAGAAGGGCCGCGCCACCAACCTCGACATGCACTTTGGCGTGTGCGGCGAGCACGGCGGCGACCCCAAGTCCATCAAGGGCCTGTTTAACGTGGCCGACGTGGACTACGTGTCCTGCTCGCCCTACCGCGTGCCCCTCGCACGCCTGGCTGCCGCTCAGGCCAAGCTCGAGGCCAAGCGTTTCGCCTAACGTTTTGGGTTTAGACGCCTAGCGTAACCCCCTTCATGCCGCCCGTCTCATTCGTGAGGCGGGCGGTTATCATGTGCGGGTTTTGTCTTTTTGTCTGCGTAAAAAATTGTTCTTGCAGCAGAAACCCGCGCGTGTATACTCGAATACGTTTGTTCAACTACGTGCCGGCCAAGGTGGTACGGCACCTCTAGAAGAGTAAGGAATTGCACATGGATTACATCCGCGCAATCGAGCGTCAGCAGATCCGCGAGGACATTCCTCAGGTTCGCGTCGCCGACAACGTCAAGGTTCACTACCGCATTAAGGAAGGCGACCGCGAGCGCATCCAGGTCTTCCAGGGCGACGTCATCCGCATGGCCGGCGCCGGTGCCCGCGAGACCTTCACCGTCCGCAAGATGTCCTTCGGTGTCGGTGTTGAGCGTACCTTCCCGCTTCACAGCCCCAAGATCGCCAAGCTCGAGGTCGTTCGTCATGGTCGCGTCCGTCGCGCCAAGCTGTACTACCTCCGCGACAAGGTGGGCAAGGCTGCTCGCATCCCCGAGAAGCGCTAAGAAGATCGCAGCGTCTGTCCACTCGTTTGGACACAAGGGTCACCTTCGGGTGGCCCTTCTTTTTATCTGATTTGCATGCAAGGAGGGCCTGGTATGGCCAATATGACGAGCTCGGTTTCGGCATCGCAGGTTGCCGGTGAGTTGGCGAGCGCTACGTTTGAGGAGATTCCCGCCCTCGTGGAGCATTATCGCGAGGACCCTCGCCAGCAGGTGATCAAGGCTTGCGAACGCGCTCTCAAACGCCATGCCAAAGAGCTTGCCGAGCGCGAACGCGTCAATGACATGTACGAGCTTATGCATGAGCTTGGCGGCGATGGGGTGGTCCTTGGTGTCGACGAGGTGGGTCGCGGATCGGTGGCCGGTCCTTTGACGGTATGCGCTGTCTGCCTTCCTATGGAGCCGCGCGTCTGGGGCATCAACGATTCCAAAAAGCTCACGCCGGCGCGCCGCGAGTTGCTCTCAGTGAAGATTGCCGAGGTGGCGACGGCGATCGGTTTTTGCCATATCGCGCCTAAGGATATCGATGAGATGGGCATGGCCCGTGCTATCCGTACCGCCGTTGCGGGCGCCGTGGCCGATACGGGGCTCGAGCCCGATTGCGTGCTTATGGATGGCAACCCCTTGGGCGCCGTTCCTAACGAGCGCGATGTGGTGAAGGGCGATGCCAAGATCGCCTGCATCGCCGCGGCGTCCATCATGGCTAAGGTCACGCGTGACGAGATGATGGTCGAGTACGACGCCGAGTATCCCGAGTACCATCTGGCCGAGTCGAAGGGCTATGCGAGCCCCGAGCACATCGAGGCCATTCGCAAGCATGGACTTTGTCCACTGCACCGCGTGAGCTTTTGCGGAAACTTTCTGCAGACTGAGCGCCTTTTCTAGGTCAATTGTGGAGACAGGGACTTCTGGAGTTTTGTAAACCAGCTGGTAGCGGGCCGTGTGCAACACCATTGTTGCGTACGGCCCGTTTTTTGACGGCATTTGGTCAGCTTTTGGTTAGCTTCCGGTACTTACCCGCATGAAAGGTGCCCTCATCATCGGGGCACTGCAGTGTGCGGGAAAGGAGACCCCATGAGTGCCGCAAGCAAAAAGAGCAAGACACAGCAGCTCAAGGAGCGTTGGGAAAACGGCGAGCTCGACTGCGGGGCGATGACGCCCGAGTTTATCAAGGGACTCAGTCCCCGCGAGCTGGGTATGCTGGGCGAGCTGATCACCATCGACTACTTTAACGAGCGCGGCTACACCTTGCTGGAGCAGGGTTATCGTTGCACCGAGGGCGAGGCTGATCTGGTGCTGCTCGATGAGCTCGACGATGTCGTGGTGATGGCCGAGGTCAAGACCAGACGCGTCGCAATGGATTGCAACACGCGGGTCTTTCCCGAGGAGGCCGTGGACGCCCAAAAGCAACGCCGCTACCGCCGCATCGCAAGCTGCTATCTTATGGAGCATTATCCGCTCAAGGCGATCCGCTTCGATGCCGTGGGTGTCACCATTCGCGGCGGGCATATCGCCGAGATCGAGCATCAGTACAACGCGTTCGATTGGCAGGTGTCGTGATGGCGTTCGAGACGTTTGCCGTTCACGCGGCCTGCATCCGTGGCGTCGAGGCGATTCCCGTCACGGTCGAGGTCTCGCTTGCCGGTGGCGTTCCGGGCATTCAGATGCTCGGTATTCCGAGTATGGAGGTGATGGAGTCACGCGGTCGTATTCGCTGCGCGATGCGCTCCGCCGGTTTTGAGATTCCACGCTCGGGCATTACGGTCAACCTGGCGCCCGGCGATATTCGCAAGACCGGTAGCGGCTTTGATCTGCCCATCGCCATCGCGGTTCTGGCGGCCGATGGGCAGATTCCCCGTGACAACCTCGATCGCTGCCTTATCGCCGGCGAGCTCGGCTTGGACGGTACGGTGCTTCCCGTTAAGGGCGAGGTGGCGTTTCAGCTGCTGGCTCGCGACATGGGGCTGTCTTTTATCGCCGGCAGGTCAGACCAGCATGTGCCACTCGCGGGCGTGGATTGCGGCTTTATCGATCATTTGTCTCAGCTTGCTCATGGTATGGGCGATGCCGCGCGGCACTACTTGGATTCCGAGGGCGTCGAGGCGACCTTTGAGCCAGAGCTCGACTATGCCGACGTACTGGGGCAGGAAGTCGCTAAACGCGGCATGGCGCTTGCGGCGGCAGGAGAACTCGGCTTGCTCATGATCGGGTCCCCGGGATCGGGCAAGACGATGCTCGCGCGTCGTATGACCGGCATCCTGCCCGAGCTTTCCGTTGAGGATCAACAGGAGGCGCTGTGCATCCATTCGGTTTTGGGCGAGAACATTGATGGCTTGTTGGCGGGGCACCGGCCCTTCCGCAGTCCCCATCACAGTATTTCGACCGCAGGCCTTATCGGCGGTGGGCGCCCGGTGCACCCGGGTGAGATCAGCCTTGCTCATGGCGGCGTGCTCTTTTTGGACGAGCTTGCCGAGTTTCCCACGGGTGTGCTGCAGACGCTGCGTCAGCCCATCGAGCGCGGCTACGTCAGGATCGTACGCGTCGACGGGGCTTTTTCCTTCCCGTCGCGCTTTCAGCTGCTGGCTGCGAGCAATCCCTGCCCCTGCGGCTTTTTGGGCGATCGCGAGGTACCGTGTCGCTGCTCGGCGGCGATGGTCGAGCGCTATCGGTCTAAACTGCGCGGTCCTTTGGCCGACCGTATCGACATGATGACCGATGTGACCCGTCCCGACCCTCAGGTGATTATCGAGGGCGCGGAGGGTATGTCGTCGGCCGAGTTACGTGACTACGTTGTGCGCGGTCGCGCCTTTCGCGCCTGGCGCGAGTCCCGTATGGACGATGCGGATACCGAGGCCGAGGATGACGAGACGCGGTCCATTGACGGCGTCGTTTCGACCTTCGAGCTCGATGATGCGGCGGAGAAGTGTGTGCTCGGCCTGTCGAAGCGCACGCATCTCACAGGGCGTGGCATCGTGCGCCTGGTTCGCATTGCGCGTACGATCGCAGATGTCGCCGAGAGCGAGCAGGTGACGCAGGACCACGTGCTCGAGGCGGCGATGTACCAGGGAAGGAGGGACCAATGATGGCTGAGGGGACCTTCGAGCTGCATCCAGGTGACGCGTTGTATCCCGAGACCGTTTTGGAGCTTTCTGATGTACCTCAGACGCTCTATGTGCGCGGCAACCCCGAGGCGCTTTCGACGCCCGCGCTCTCCATCATCGGTGCGCGAAAGGCCTCGCCGTATGGTCTTGCCGTGGCAGAGCTTGCGGCGAAGGTGGCGGTTGAGGCGGGAGTGACGGTAGTTTCGGGCGGTGCGGTCGGTTGTGACCAGGCCTCGGGTTGGGCCGCGGTCAACGCCGGCGGCAAACACGTTGTGGTGCTGGGGACGGGCGCCGACGTGGTCTACCCGCGTTCGAGCGCGGGGCTGATTACGCGCACGCTTGATACGGGTGGCGCGGTCGTGTCGATCTCTCCGTGGGGCATGGGTCCGCGCAAGTTTGCCTTTCCGCGCCGCAATCGCGTAATCGCGGCCCTGTCGCAAGCCCTCTTTGTATCCGAGGCGGGTATGCCTTCTGGGACGTTTTCCACAGCCGAGGCTGCTATGGATTTGGGGCGCGAACTTCTTGCCGTGCCGGGGTCGATCCTATCGCCCGAGTCGCGTGGCACGAATTACCTCATTGCGAACGGTGCCTGCTGCATCGTCGACGAGGAATCTATCGAGATGGCCATCTCGCGCATCTACGGCACGCTGCGCTACTCGCGTCCCGATGCACCCGGCATCGCCGACCTGGACCCCACGCAGCAGGCCGTGATGCACGCGCTTATCGCCTCGCCGCTCAAGGTCGAAGACATTGCTGCGCTCGTCTCGCTCGATGCTGTCGGCGTACTCAAACTCTTGGGTTCGCTTGAACTCGAGGGTCTTATCGAGCGCATGATGGATGGAAGGTATGCGCCCTCCAAGTTTGCCCTTCACGCCCAGACACCCTTCGGTCACAATGGAAAACGTGTCAATTAGAAAGGTGTTTGCAGATGCAGTTCGATCAGGTGACAGTTATCGGTGGCGGTCTGGCGGGTTCGGAGTGCGCGATCCAGCTGGCAGATCGCGGGTTTGCCGTAAAGCTGTGCGAGATGCGCCCCCAGGTGAGCTCCCCGGCCCACCATACCGATCACCTGGCAGAGCTCGTCTGCTCCAATTCGTTTAAGTCGACCCGTCCGGATTCCGCGGCTGGTTTGCTGAAGGCCGAGCTTGAGCGCATGGGTTCAGTCCTGCTCGATTGCGCCCATCGCGCGGCTGTTCCCGCCGGTGGCGCCTTGGCGGTCGACCGCGTCAAGTTTTCCGAGCTTGTCGAGGCCGAGGTTGCCGCTCGTCCCAATATCGAGGTCGTGCACGGCGAGGTCACGCAGATTCCCGAGGGCCACGTGGTCATTGCCGCGGGCCCGCTGTGTTCACCGGCGCTGAGCGAAGAGGTCATGAAGCTCGTCGGCGGCGACGCCCTTGCGTTTTTCGATGCCGCGGCGCCGATCGTCGATGCCTCCACGCTCGATATGGACGTGCTGTTCTCGCAGTCGCGCTACGAGGAGCAGGGGAGCGGCGACTATCTCAACGCTCCGCTCAATAAGGAGGAGTACGAGGCCTTTATCGAGGCGCTTACCACGGCCGACCGCGTGGTGCTCAAAGACTTTGAGGGCGGCGATCTGTTCCAGGCCTGCCAGCCTGCCGAGGAAGTTGCGCGCACCGGCAAGGACGCCATTCGCTTTGGCGCCATGAAGCCCGTTGGCCTCACCGACCCGCGTACCGGACGTCGCCCCTGGGCGGCGATACAGCTGCGTGCCGAGAACAAGGAGAAGACCGCCTATAACCTGGTGGGCTTCCAGACCAACTTGACCTTTGGCGAGCAGAAGCGCGTCTTCCATATGGTGCCGGGCTTGGAGAACGCTGAGTTCTTCCGCTACGGTGTCATGCATCGCAATACCTTTGTCGACGCTCCGCACGTGCTCGATGGCACCTTTGCCGTGCCCGGTACCGGCGTGCGCCTGGCCGGTCAGATCACCGGCACCGAGGGGTACATGGAAGCCGTGGCGACAGGTCTTCTCGCGGCGCTCAACACCTATGCCGAGGCTATCGGTGCCGCGGGCGTCGAGTTGCCGCGTGTGGGCGCCCTAGGTGCGCTCGTGGGCTATGCGACCGATCCTGCCACCGTGGGCTATCAGCCTATGCATGTCAACTTTGGCCTGGTGCCGCCACTCGAGGATGGTAAGCGCCGCAGCAAGCGCGACCGATATCAGGCCTATGCGGACCGTGCGCTCGAGGCCCTCGATGCCTACTTGGCCACGCGTTCCGACTTGTTTGGAGGCGACCGGTCATAGCCTTTGACCTGTACGACACCGTCGACTCGTTTATCGCCTATATCGCACGCGTCGAGGGTCTTTCTCCCAACACGGTGACGGCCTATGGCTCGAGGCTAGAGCGCTTTGCTGCCTGGTGCGAGCGCGAGGATATTGATGCTTTCGCTGTCGACGTGCGCACCATTCGTCGCTATCTTGCTGAGCTTTCGCGTGAGCAGGTGGCTCCCCGAACGCTTGCGGCGCACCTGTCGGCTATCCGATCTCTCTATCGCTGGATGGCTGCCGAGGGGATTGTCGAGGGCGATGCGGTCTCGGCGATCGCATCGCCCAAGCTGCCGCGTGACCTGCCGGGCGTCCTTACGACCAAGCAGGTCGAGGCGCTGCTCAAGACGCCTGATACCTCGACGCCCGCGGGACTGCGCGATGCGGCGATGCTTGAGTTGCTCTATGCCTCCGGCGCGCGAATCTCGGAGCTCGCGGCGCTCAACGTGGAGTCTATTGGTTGGTCCGAGCGAACGCTGCGACTTTGGGGCAAGGGGAGAAAGGAGCGTATCGTCCCTCTGTATCGTCGCGCACTCGAGGCGACGCGTCTCTATATTGAGGAGGGGAGGCCGGAGTTGCTCGCTCAGGTAAAGCGCCGTGACCCCGCTACCGGGCCGCATCCGCTGCTTATATCGGCGCGCGGCAATCGCATGAGTGCCGCCATGCTCAGGCGGCGGTTCCATACGCTGGCGACGCTCGCCGGCATTCCGGCCGACATTGCCCCGCATGCGATGCGCCATACCTTTGCGACCGACTTGCTTGAGGGCGGTGCGGACCTGCGCTCGGTTCAAGAGCTGCTGGGTCATGCGAGCCTGTCCACGACGCAAATCTACACGCATCTCACGCCCGATCGGCTCAAGCGTGCCGTGGCTCAAGCCCATCCCCGCGGCGAATAGTGGCTGGGACGTCCCGCGCCGCACTCAGGTGTGTGGTTTTGATTGCGGGTTGGCAGGAAGAAGCATTCCTGCTATCATTCATCGGGTTGCTTCACGGCAACATGTTTTTATCACGCACGCGCGGCTACTTCATACCGTGGTGCCCGGGCTTTGGTAGCACATGTCCGGGTTGGTTTTGGAGGATGACCCCGCGCGGAGGCAAACCACAGGAGGTTTAACATGGCTACCAAGATTAATATCCGCACCCTGCTCGAGGCCGGCTGCCACTTCGGTCACCAGACCCGTCGCTGGAACCCCAAGATGAAGCCGTTCATCTTCGGTGAGCGCAACGGCATCTACATCCTCGACCTCAAGCAGACCATCCTCGACGCCGACCAGGCCTACACCTTCGTCAAGAACGTCGCCAAGGGTGGCAACGTGCTGTTCGTCGGCACCAAGAAGCAGGCTCAGGAGGCCGTCAAGAACGCTGCTGAGCGCGCCAACATGCCTTACATCAACCAGCGTTGGCTCGGCGGTATGCTGACCAACTTCGTCACCATCCGCTCCCGCATCAACCGCATGGAGGAGCTCGAGGCCATGGTCGAGGACGGCCGCATGGCTGTTCTGCCCAAGAAGGAGCAGGCTGTTCTCGGCAAGGAGCTCACCAAGCTCCAGACCAACCTCGGTGGCGCCCGCGACATGAAGGGTCTGCCCCAGGCTCTCTTCGTCATCGACACCAAGCGCGAGGAGAACGCCATCAAGGAGGCTCAGCGCCTGAACATCCCCGTCGTCGCTCTGATCGACACCAACTCCGATCCCGACGAGGTCGAGTACGGCATCCCCTGCAACGATGACGCTATCTCCGCTGTCACCCTTATGTGCGAGCTCATGGCTGACGCCTGTCTCGCTGGCTCCGGCAAGGAGCAGGTCTCCGAGGCCGAGATGGCCGCTGAGCCCAAGGCCGAGTAAATCAGTCTTAGTTAATTCTTTTTCATCTCTTTGAAAGGAACCACAATGGCCCAGATTACCGCCGCTATGGTCAAGCAGCTCCGCGAGATGACCGACTCCCCGATGATGGAGTGCAAGAAGGCTCTCGTCGAGGCTGACGGCGACATGGATGCCGCTGTCGACGTTCTGCGTAAGAACGGCCTTGCCAAGGCTGCCAAGAAGGCTGGCCGTGAGACCAACGAGGGCGCTGTCGCCGCGTTCGTCTCCGAGGATGGCAAGACCGGCGCTCTGCTCGAGCTCTCCTGCGAGACCGACTTCGTTGGCTCCAACGCCAAGTTCACCGGCTTTGCTTCCAAGGTCGCTGAGGTTGTCGCTACCACCGAGCCTGCTGACGTCGACGCTCTGCTCGAGAAGCCGATGGGCGAGGAGACCGTTTCCTCTGAGCTCACCGAGATGATTCACATCATGGGCGAGAACATGAAGATCTCCCGCTTCGCTGCCCGCAAGGCTGAGAACGGCGCGCTCGCTTCTTACATCCACATGGGTGGTAAGATCGGCGTCCTCGTCGAGTTCGCCTTCGAGAAGGCCGAGACCGCTCAGGCTGAGTCCTTCAAGACCTTCGCTCACGACGTTGCCCTTCAGGTTGCCGCCGTCGCCCCGATCTGCGCTACCCGCGATCAGGTTCCGGCCGAGACCGTCGAGCACGAGAAGCAGATCTACATGGCCCAGGCTGCCGAGTCCGGCAAGCCCGAGGCTATCCAGGAGAAGATGGCTGTCGGCCGTCTGGAGAAGTTCTACAAGCAGTCCGTGCTCACCGAGCAGGAGTTCATCAAGGACAGCTCCCTCACCATCAAGAAGTACGCTGAGCAGGTCTCCAAGGAGCTCGGCGACACCATTACCGTCGTTGCCTTTGACCGTCTGGTCCGTGGCGAGTAAATAAGCTCTTGTAGCTGGTAATGAGCAGGCTGTGGGTTTTACTCACAGCCTGCTTTTTCATGGCTCTTATCAGAGCCTTTGATATCATATTGAGAGTCTAATTAAAGGAGGATCGCTTTGTCCGACATCCGATATAAACGCGTGCTTCTTAAGCTTTCCGGCGAAGCACTGATGGGCGACGGCCAATATGGCATCGACCCCAAGGTTACCGACCATCTTGCCAAGCAGGTCAAGGAGCTGCTAGCCGTTGGCCATGAGGTCGGCGTCGTTGTCGGCGGCGGCAATATTTTCCGCGGCATGGCCGGCGCTGCCGGTGGCATGGAGCGTGCTCAGGCCGACTACATGGGCATGCTGGCAACCGTTATGAACGCGCTCGCCCTGCAGGATGCCTTCGAGCATAACGATGTTCCCTGCCGCGTGATGAGCGCTATCCAGATGAACGAGATCTGCGAGCCCTATATTCGCCGCCGCGCCATCAACCACCTTTCCAAGGGCAACGTCGTTATTTTTGCCGCCGGTTCGGGCAATCCGTACTTTACGACCGACACTGCCGCGGCTCTTCGTGCGTGCGAGATCGGCGCCGAGATTCTGATTAAAGCCACCAAGGTTGACGGCATCTACGATAAGGATCCCGTCAAGTGCGCTGATGCCGTCCGTTTTGACAAGATTACCTATCACGAGGTTCTCGTCCGCGGTCTGCAGGTTATGGATTCCACGGCTACGGCACTGTGCCAGGATAACCGTATGCCGATTTTGGTCCTCAACATCGATGGCGAGGACACCGTCAAGCGCGCGCTTTCGGGTGAGCCCGTCGGCACGCTCGTCTATCAGGAGGATTAAGCATGGCAGAGAACATCACCGCCCATATGGACAAGTCGCTCGAGTCCCTCAAGCATAACTTCTCCAAGGTCCGTACCGGCCGCGCCAATGCCAACATTCTGTCCGACATCACCGTCGATTATTACGGTGTTCCCACGCCGGTCACGCAGGTTGCCGCCGTCAAGACCCCCGAGGCCCACATGCTGCTCATCGAGCCGTGGGACAAGGCACTCATCAATGCTATCGTCAAGGCCATCGGCGCTTCCGATCTGGGTATTACCCCCAACTCCGATGGCACCGTCGTTCGTCTTCCGTTCCCGGCTCCCACTGAGGAGCGTCGTCGCGAGCTCGTCAAGGAGTGCCGCGAGTACGCCGAGCAGGCCAAGGTGTCTATCCGTAACATCCGTCGCGATTTCAACAACAAGCTCGAGCGCGATGAAGAGCTCACCGAGGACGATGTCCGTCGCGAGCAGGCCAAGGTCCAGAAGCACACCGATGAGTATGTCGCCAAGGTCGAGGAGCTTCTGAAGGAAAAAGAAGCCGAGGTCATGGAGATCTAAGGTGCAATACGACGAGCATAAACTGGTCGAGTACTTTGCCGACGCCCCTGCGGGCGTCGGTTTTTCCGACCTTGACCTCAATAACATTCCGCACCATATCTCGTGCATCATGGACGGCAACGGTCGTTGGGCCACGTCGCGCGGTCTTGCACGCACCGAGGGCCACAAGGCGGGTATCGTCTCCCTTCGTGAGATTATTACCGCCTGCGTGCGTCTGGGCGTCGACGTGCTTTCGGCCTATGCGTTTTCTACCGAAAACTGGAACCGCCCGCAGCATGAGGTCAACGTCTTGATGCACCTGTTTGCCAAGACGTTCATCGACGAGCTGCCGCTTCTGAAGCGCGAAAACGTGCGTGTTGTCTTTTTGGGTGATATTTCCGCGCTGCCCAAGAAGACCCGCGACGTTTTTGAACGCGGTCTTGCCGAGTGCGCCGATCACACCGGTATGACGCTGGCGCTTGCCGTCAACTACGGCGCGCGTGCCGAGATTACCCGTGCTGTCCGTCAAATCGCACTCGACACTGCCGCCGGTAAGATCGATCCTGCCGCAATTGATGACGACATGGTGGCTTCCCACCTCTATACCGCTGGCCTTCCCGATCCTGAGCTTGTGATTCGCACCTCTGGTGAGCTGCGCCTTTCGAACTATCTGCTGTGGCAGGTGGCTTATTCCGAGTTCTACGTCACCGATACCTATTGGCCCGACTTTGATCGTTGGGGCCTTGTCGACGCCATTTTGGCCTATCAGGGCCGTGACCGTAGGTTTGGTGGACTGAGCAAGACCGAGGAGGCTTAATCGTGTCCGATCGTCCCAAGGCATCTGCTCCCAAGACGCCTGCGCGCAAAGCTACCGCTGCGGGAGCGCCTGCAACGAAGAGTGGCACCGGTTCGTGGCTGGCGGGCTTTATTACCCGTGCCGCCGCCGGTATCGTCTACGCCGTTGTCTTTATCCTGTGCCTGGTTTTGGGTATCGTGCCCACGGCCATCTTTGTTTCCGTCATGAGCGGTCTGTGCTGCTATGAGTTTTTCCGTATGACAAGGCTCGATGGCAAGATGGCTAACGAGCGCATGGGTATCGCTGCCGCCGTACTCTTTCCGCTGTCGGCGCTGGGCGATTCGATGTTGCTGAATGCCCTGCTTTTTGCCCTGATGCTCGCTGTGGGCATTTGGTATGTTTGGTCGCCGCGTACCCGCATCTCTGATGTGGCCGTGACGCTCATGGGTCCCATCTACACTGGCTTTATGCTGTCGGCTATCGTGCTGCTGCGCGATGCCGTGCCCGGTTTTGCCGGCGCCCTGCTTTCGGTGGGCGTTTGCGCGTCCCTTTGGGTCTCCGATTCGTTTGCCTACATCGTGGGTAGCCGTATCGGCAAGCACAAGATGGTTCCCAAGATCTCTCCCAAAAAGAGCTGGGAGGGGTTTGTCGGCGGCATCCTGGGCTCGGTTTTGATTTGGCTCATCCTGTGGGCGACGCACTTCTACAAGCTCAGCCTGCCCTATGCGCTGCTGTGCGGCGTGGTCGTGTCCGTCCTGGGCGTTATCGGCGACCTCATCGAGTCGCGCATCAAGCGCGGTGTGGGCGTTAAGGATTCCGGTAACCTTATCCCGGGCCACGGCGGCATGCTCGATCGTAGCGATTCGCTTATCTTTGGCTGCATTACCGCGCAGCTGCTTTTGATGATCGGAGGCGTGCTGTAATGTCCTTCCAGACGACGTATGGCCCCGATGGACGTCTCCGTGTTGCCATCCTGGGTTGTACGGGCTCTATCGGCACCCAGGCGCTCGATGTGTGCCGCCAGCATGCCGATCGCCTGCAGGTGACGGCGCTGTCCGTTAACTCCAGTACCTCCGAGCTCGTTGCCGCTGCCCGCGAGTTCTCGGTTCCGGCGGTTGCCGTGGCCGATGTCGCTCATGGCGATGACGCCGTGCTGCAGGAGTTGCCCGAGGGAACGAAGCTCGGCGTTGGCGCGCAGGCGGTTTGCGAGCTCGCGCGTCGCGACGATGTCGACTGCGTGCTCGTCGCTATTGTGGGCGCCGCCGGTCTCGAGGCGAGCCATGCGGCCTTGACCTCAAATAAGCGCCTTGCCCTTGCCAACAAGGAGTCCCTCGTCGTCGGCGGCGACTTGCTTATGCCGTTGGCGCAACCGGGCCAGCTTATTCCAGTCGACTCTGAGCACTCCGCCATCTACCAGTGCTATCTGGGGGAGAATCCACGCGAGGCTCATTGTATTTGGCTCACCTGCTCGGGCGGTCCGTTCTTTGGCCGCACCCGCGACGAGCTCAATCGCGTGACGCGTGCCGATGCCCTCGCACATCCCACGTGGGCCATGGGTGCCAAGATCACCATCGACTCCGCCACCCTCATGAACAAGGGCCTGGAGCGCATTGAGGCCATGCATCTGTTTAACTGCGACCTCGATTTCATTAACGTGGTCGTGCAGCGTCAGTCCAAGATTCACTCTATGGTCGAGTTCGCCGACGGCTCCGTGATGGCGCATCTCGGTGCTTCCGACATGCGTATTCCCATCCAGTTCGCGTTCTCGTATCCCGAGCGTTGGGATACCCCGGCGCCTCGTATCGATTTCCGCGAGCTGGGGCAGCTCACGTTTGATGCTGCCGACATGGATACCTTCCGCTGTCTGGCACTGGCCGAGCGTGCCGGCAAGACGGGTGGCACCATGCCGTGCGTGCTCAATGCCGCCAACGAGGTCGCCGTCGATGCCTTCCTGCACGATGGCTGCAGCTTTACCGATATCGATCGCATTGTGGAATCCTGCATGGATTCCCACGATATGCAGGCGGTCGATTCGTTTGAGCAGCTTCGCGACATCGATGCATGGGCGCGTGAAAAGGCTGCGCAGGTGCTCGCCGCAACCCGTTCCTAACCCATAAGGATTGCTTTTTCGTTTTATGGATACTGTTCTGAGCGTTCTCTCATCGGTCTTTTGGGGCCTGCTGATGCTTTCCGTACTCGTGTTTTTGCACGAGGGCGGCCACTTTTTGGCGGCGCGTGCCTGCGGCGTCCGTGTGACCGAGTTCTTTTTGGGCCTGCCGTGTCGCTTTGACATCCATTACACGTCACGTCGCATTGGAACCAAGTTTGGTGTGACCCCGCTGCTGCTGGGTGGCTACGCTGCCATCTGCGGTATGGATCCGACCGACGTCTCGTGCGCCGATCGCGTGCTCGCGGCTATCTATCGTCATGGTCGCGTGACCGTGGCCGACCTTGCCGCCGAGCTCGAGCTATCCGAGGAGGTTGTGCTCGAGGCATGCGCCTTGCTCTTGGGTTGGGGCTCTATCGCGCCTTGGTATGAGAAAGGGGAGAAGCCCTCGCCGAGCTACTATCCCACCAAGTATCAGACGCTGCCACGAGATGCGGCGGGTTACACCACCTTTGACGGCCGCCGTTTCGATCGAGAGCATGCGACTACCGAGGGCGATGTGTGGGAGCTGCCGTGCGGCGAAGCCGAGTTCCTTGCGCAAGAGCGTTCGCATACCTATCTGGGCCAGGGTTTTCTCAAGCGCGCCTTTATGCTGCTCGCGGGCATTCTCGTCAATATCCTGACGGGCTTTTTGCTGCTTATGAGCATCTACTCTATTGCGGGTGTCACCGTGCCGATGGATACCAACGTGATCGGTCAGGTTGACGAGGGGTCTATTGCCGCCAAGGCGGGTATCGAGGGCGGCGACGCGATCCTTTCGGTTGACGGAGTATCGTGCTCTACCTGGATGGACGTTTACGATGCCATCGGCAAGGCCGCCGGTAAGGACGATATCGCCATTGAGTATGAGCGCGACGGCAAGCAGCATTCGACCTCGGTTGCGCTCAAAGAGGACGAGCGCCTAGGTGTGTATGCCTCTACGCAGGTGGTCCGTTTAGACCCCATCACGTCGGCTCGCCTTTCGTTCTCCTATGTCGTGCAGACAGCGGAGGGCGTGATGCGCCTGCTCCAGCCGCAGCATACGATGGAGATTCTCGATCAGTCTTCTTCGATCGTGGGCATTAGCGTTATGTCCTCACAGGCTGCTGCTGCCGGCCCTGCCACGTTCCTTTCGTTTGCCGCCCTCATTTCGTTCTCGCTTGGCTTTATGAACCTGCTGCCCATCCCACCACTCGATGGCGGCAAGCTGGTCATCGAGATCATTCAAAAGATTGCTGGCCGCGAGCTTCCGCTCAAGGTCCAGACGATTGTGAGCTATGTGGGCATCGCGCTCTTTGCGCTGCTGTTTGTCTATATGCTTCGTTCCGACGTCCTTCGATTTATCCTGTAGGGGAGTGTTTGGATTGTCTTTATCCCATCCTTTGCCTCGCGAGTTGACGCGCCCCGTGCATGTGGGCGGTGTGCAGATCGGTGGCGGCGCGCCGGTGGTGGTCCAATCCATGACCTGCACCGATACCGCTGACGCCCAGGCAACGCTTGCGCAAGTGTGCGCGTTGGCGCAGGCTGGCTGCGATATCGTGCGCGTGAGCGTGCCCACCGAGGCCGTGCTTGAGGGTTTCCGCACCATCTGTGCCGAGTCTCCGGTGCCGATCGTCGCCGATATTCACTTTAACCTGTCTCTTATACACATCTCCGAGCCCACGAGACCGGAGCCTATCTC
>URHQ01000045.1 GCA_900547655.1 uncultured Collinsella sp. | reverse complement strand
CAGCGAAAACCCGCCAGAGCGAGCAAGGTGCCTTGAAACAAGGCGGCATTGACCTTCTGGTCATGCCGCCGAAGTTGAAAGGCAGATTGCCGCTCTGACGGGCTTGCAGCGTCGGCCCGTTACGCGGTTTGGTAAAACCGCGTAACTTACATGACCATTACGTAGCGCGATCCCACGTAGTACTGCTTACCCATCAGGACCGGCTCGCCATTGGGGCCGGTAAAGCCGGCACGCAGGTTGAGCAGTGGATCGTGCGGAGCAATGCCCAGCTCGGCCGCCTGCTCGGTATTGGCACGAACGGCCTCGACCGTGCGGTAGCCAACCGAGACAATCGGCGTTCCGCCAACACGCTCGACCTCGGCAAAAATCGACTTGTCCTCAAGATCGACCGTCAACAGCTCACGGTAGGCGTCAAACGGCACAAAGATGTTCTCCTCAAAGATGGGCTCGCCGTCGGCTGTACGCACGCGCTTAATATGCAGCAGCAGCGCGTCCTTCTGCAGGCCAAAGAACTCCATCTCGTTTTGACGTGCCGGCACAATCTGGCGATCGACCACATGTGCGCCCGCCTTCATGCCGTTGTCGGCACACAGCGCGGTAAACGTCTGCAGCGTCGAGGCGTGGAACTGGCGGTTGATGTGCGGCGTGGAAACAAAGGTGCCGCGACCCTGCTGCTTAACCAAGTAGCCATCGGAACACAGCTCCTCGACGGCGCGGCGCACCGTAATGCGGCTCACGTCGTACTGCTCGGCTAGCTCAAGCTCGGACGGAATACGCTCCTTGGGTGCATAAACACCTTTCTCGATCGCATCCTTGATTTCGTCGTAAATCTGCTGGTAAAGCGGTGCATTTTTGGGCGCAGGCATATCTAATCACTCTTATCGAAATATTGAAATAACTAATACGTATATAACGTCTAGTTTCATGTTACCTCATAATGATAAAACGATACAGCCTCCCTACCAAAAAGCGACAGCTTCATTTTGGTAGGTTTTATCTGGGCAAACGAGAGCCTCCCGAAAGCAGCGAGGCTTTCGGGAGGCTCAAGCGGACAGGATTGGCCAGGCCGGCAAAATGCCAAAACTCTACTTGCCGTCGTCCTGCTGCAGGCTGTCCTGCTCACTAAGGCGCGCCTGCCTGCTGGCCATGCGTGCGGGCTTGTCGGGATCGGGAACGGCCGTGGGCATGGGCTCGTCGACATGACCGCCCCACCAGCCGCCCACAAAGTTGAGCGTGTGGAACACATTGATCACGGCGCCGGGATCAACGTCGCACACCAGCTTGATAATGTCCTGGCTCTCGTAGGTCGAGACAACGGTGTTCAGCAGGTACATCTTTTCGCGGCTATATCCGCCGACGACCTCGGCGCAGCTAATGCCGTGCTGAAAATGGTTTACGTAGGCAGTCATGACCTCGTCTGCCTTACGCGTCGTGATCTGCAGCGTCACGCGATCGTAGCGACGATAGAAACTGTCGATGGTCTTGGTCGAAATAAACTGGAACACGATGGAATACGCCGCCTTGTCCCAGCCAAACATAAAGCCAAAGATCGCCAGGATAAAGCAGTTGAAACCAAAGATGACGCCCCAGATGGTCTTGCCCGTGTGGTTGGAAACCCACAGCGCGATAAAGTCGGTGCCGCCGGTGGATGCGCCGGATTTAAGCGCGATGGCAGCGCCCAGACCCGAGACCACGCCGCCAAAAATGATGAGCATGATCTTGTCGCCCAAAAATGGAGCGAAGTGAAAGACGTTGAGGAACAGCGACGAGAGCACGACCTGCATCATCGAGAAGATGACGAAGCGCTTGCTAATGCCGCTCCAACATAGGAGCGCCACGGGGATGTTGAGCGCGAGCATACCGAGCGAGATGTCGATGTGAACGCCGCCCAGCGAGGTAACGCGATCGAGCAGGACCGCAACGCCGGTGAGGCCGCTCGGAAGCAGGTCGGCGGGCTGAATGAACGCCTGGATCAGGAATGTCTGGAAAACGGCGGAAATCGTGACCGCCACAGCAGTAATGGCGCGGCGGACGATGGTGAGGCGGCCGAGTACGAGCACTCGGTCCGTGAGCTGATCGATGGCGTTCGCCACGCAGGCTCCTTTCGAAGGCAGATGTAGTTGTGGGGTATGTCCGCGATTGTAGCATGGAGCGTGCGGGGGCGCTTCAATTCACCCTCTCTCGACAACCAAAGCGGGACCAGCAACCCCACGACCAAAGGCCCAAATTACAAGTGAGTAGACTTTACGCGACCTGCAGAGCACACCCAAAACCGCCACCCCTGTGACCTGCGGTTTTACAAAGGAAGATATGCATTGTGCTCGGCCTGCGCCAAAAAGTCTACTCACTTAGCCCGAATCGAAGCCAAACGGATCAAAATAGATGACAAATTAAGCCAATCCGCAGCAAAAGACGCGTGAATCAGCGCTTCTCGCGGCGGATTGACACTACAAAGTGGCCAAAATGTCGGTCAGATTATCGATAACGGCATCGGCTCGCGATTGATCGAGGTTGACGCCCTCGTGCGGACGTAGTGCCAGGACTCGGGCGCCGGAGCGCTTGCCGGCCTCGATACCCAAAGGCGAGTCCTCGATAACCAGGCACTCGGCAGGCTCCACCCCCAGCGCCTCCATGGCGCGCAGGTAGATCTCGGGGTCGGGCTTAAACGCACTGCACTCGTGACCGCTGATGGTGTAGTCCAGCACGTCGGCGATACCGGCGATATCCACCAGCTCGTCAATGAGCTCGCGATAGGAAGAGCTCGCGATGGCGCACTTCACGCCGCGCTCGTGCAGCTTGCGCATCACCGGCTCCGTCTGCTCGTTGAGCAGCTCGGCATACGGAACGGGGTGGTCCGGGCTGTAGACTTGCTTGTACTCCACGCGCAGGCGCTCGCGCAGCTCAACATCGTCGGGCACCAGCGCCTCCCAAATGGCCGGCTCGTTAGACCCCGAAAGATCGGGAATCTCGTCAAAGTGGAACCCCTTCTCTTCCATAAACGCCACGCGGCGACGGTTGTAGAACCACTCGGTATCGACCAGCACGCCGTCCATGTCAAACAGCACTGCCTTAATCATACGCATCTCCTCCCACCTGCCAAAAAGGGACAGGTTTATTTTGGTAGGTTTTATCTGGGATTTGCGACGCGACAGACACGCCCTCCCCAGAGCAAAAAAGGGGACGGGGCGCAAACCCCATCCCCTCTCAATCAACCCGTAAGGTCTACTTACTTGTGATTAGTAGGAAAGCTTCCACATGTAGCGACGCATGGTCAGCGGGTGCTGACGGGCCTCGGCGATCTGGTTGCCGTACTCGCGCATAACGGCGAGGTGCAGCAGCGGGTTGAAGTAGGTGACAACGCTCGCGGGCACGGCGTCAGCCAGGCCGTAGTCCTTGGAGTCGATCAGAGCGACCTTGGCGCCCATGCGCTCAAGGAAGGTGAGGGCGCGGGCGTCCATCGGACGGGTGGCGCCATCGGACATGAAGAAGACGTAGGGCTTACCCTCGGTGGAAACCTCGAACGGGCCATGGAAGTACTCGCCGGTGTTGTAGGCAGCGGCGTCGATCCACTGCATCTCGGTGAACAGGAAGGCGGCGTTAGAGTAAGCCATCTTCTCGGAGGCACCGGAAGCCATGAAGTAGATCATCTTGTCGTCCTTGAAGTCCTCGGCGAACTTCTTGGCGAGCTTCTTGCAGTGCTGAGCGGCGTTCTCGCAGAGCTCGAAGACGTTGGTGAGGCCGGTGATCATGTCCTCGTAGTGGTCATAGCCCTCGGTCTGCTGAAGGATCTCGAGAGCAAGAGCGATGGCATAGCCGGGCTTCTCGCACTTGGCAGCGTAGTTGGCGTGGAAGCCGTGAACGATAACGTGGTCGGCGTCGACGGTCAGAGCGGAGCCAGCCTTGTTGGTGAGGGAGACGACCGGGCAGTTGTGCTTCTTGGCGGTCTTGTTGGCCTCGACGGTCTCGGGCGTGGAGCCACCGAGGGAGCAGGTGATCACGAAGGTGTGCTCGTTGACCCAGGAAGGCGTGTCGTAGTTGAACTCGTTAGCGGTGAAGATCTGAACGTTCAGCTTGTCCGTGTTGTTGGCCAGGAAGTACTTGGCGGGGTAAAGGTCGGACATGGAAGCACCGCAGCCGACGAAGGCGACGCTGTGGATCTCGTGGTTGGACAGGACGTCAGCGACGATCTGCTTAGGGAGGTTAAGGTCGATCTCGTACATCTGACACATTCCTTTCGATTTTTGCGGCGCCACATTGCCGGGCGCTCGCAGGGTTACCGTGGTTTGGACCGAGTCGCCGGCCCGTTAAGGATGCGACAAAGGGACTGTCCCATTGTCGCATTTTGGGGATGGAAGCCTGCCTGGGGTATGGGATGCCAGGCAGGCCCCCGGGGGAAAGCGGTTAGACGCTTGGTCGCGACTAGGCCAGGATGCCGGCCGCGGAGAGGGCGATGCCGCCCACGATGGCGATCACGAGAAGCCAACCGGTGTTGACGTTCTTCTTGATGAGCCAGTACATAAGGCCGGTGAGGCCAAGGGAAATCATCTGGGGCATCATGCCGTCCAGGATGTCCTGGATAACGACGGTGCCCTCAGCGAACTGCAGCGGAGTGGTGGCGCCGATCAGCGTAGCGATCATGCCGCCCACGGACATAAGGCCCACGATGCCGCAGACATACATGAGCTTCTCCATGAGGTCGCCGCCCTGAAGTTTGCTCAGGTACTCGTGGCCGCCCTGATAGCCCATCTTAGCTGCGAACCAAGTGATCAGCACGGAGGGGACGATGGAGATGATCATGGCCAGGATCGGGCCCATGATGGAGCCCTGCTGAGCCAGCTGAACGCCCAGGCCAAAGGCGATAACGCGGATGGTGCCCTGGAAGAAGGAGTCACCGATGCCGGAAAGCGGACCCATGAGGGAGGTCTTGACCGCGTTAATCGAATCGGGATCGAAGTTCTCGGGATCCTTGGCGTACTCCTCCTCCATGGAGGCGGAGAGACCCAGGATGAAAGCGCTCGTCTGCGGGGTGCAGTTGTAGAACGCCATGTGACGGTGGTAAGCCTCTTTCTTAGCAGCGAGCTGCTTGGGGTCGGACTCGTCCGGATAGAGGCGATCGAGCGTGGGAACCATGCCGTAGAGGAAGCCCATGTTCATCTGACGCTCGTAGTTCCAAGAGGCCTGGATGGCCCAGGAGCGCCAGAAGAACTGGCTGACCTTCTTGTTCAGGGACACGTCCTTGGTTGCGGTTGCCATAGTGTGTTCCTCCTTAGTCTTCGTCGTCTTCGAGCGGATCGTAGTCGGAATCGACACCGGCGGCTGCATGGGAACCGTTGAACTTGAAGCCCATGAAGACGACAGCCAGGCACACACCGATCAGAGCGACCGCGATGACGGACAGGTTGAGGTAAGCGGCGAGCAGGAAACCGATGAACAGGAACGGAGTCATACCCTTCTTGATCATCATGGTGAGCAGCAGGGCCAAGCCGTAGGCGGTCATGATCTTGGTCGAAACGTTAAGACCAGTGGACAGCCACTCGGGAACCATGTTGACGATGGCCTGAACCAGGTCGGTGCCAACAAAGACGGCGAGGAAGATCGGCAGGAAGTACATGACGGCGTACAGACCGGAGCCGGCGCAGATGTGCATACGGTAGGCGGTCTTGAACTTTCCGTTATCGATCGCGCTATCTGCCACATGGGTGAGGGCGGCGATGATGGAACGGAACACGATGCCGAGGAGCTGACCCAGGACGGCGACCGGGATGGCGATCGTCATGGCGGTCTCGGCGGAAGCATCGGTCAGGCACGCAAAGGCAGCGGCCACGATGCCGCCCAGGACCATATCGGGCGGAACGGCGGCGCCGACCTGCACCAGGCCCATGGACACGAGCTCGACGGCGGCACCGACGGCAAGGCCGGTGGGCACATCGCCCAGCAGCAGACCGACGAGCGTAGCGCCAACGAGGGGCTGCTCGAAGTTAAGACGACCGAGCAGGCGGGAGTCCCACATGCAGAACACGCCGACGAGGCCGACGAGCACCGCACTGATGAACGTATTCATACCCTTCTCCTTTCAGTCAGGCAAAAGCCTGGTTGATTACAGCTTGGCGTCGATGTCGACGCTCTGATACGTAGGGGTCTGCTGGACATAGAGCTTGATGCCCATGTCGAGCAGCTGGTTGACGTCGGCCTTCTGGGTGGCGTCGAGGAAGACGGAGCTGTCCTTGCCGCCGACCTGATCGGCACCGTCGTGGTTGGCGGTGGCGCCCAGGTTGATGGCGTCGAGCTTGTAGCCCTGGCAGAACTGCAGCATCTCGGCGGTGTTGCCAAAGACGAACATGACGCGCTCGCCGAGGGTGTTGAGCTTGTCCATCTTGGCGAGGGCACGCTCGACGGTGAAGACGTTCAGACGCACGCCCTGGGGCTTGGCCAGCTTAAGAGCGCCCTTCTTGATGTCATCGTTGGCGGCAGCGTTGTCGACGACGATGATGCGCTCGGCCTGAACCTTGGTGGTCCAGGTAAAGACGACCTGGCCGTGCAGCAGACGGTAGTCAAGACGTGCGAGGACGATCTTGGCGGGACCGGAGCTGTGACGGGGCGCCTTGGCCTTCTTGGTGGGAGCCGCGGCAGCCTCGACCGGTGCGTTGGGGTTGGTCAGACCGGTGCGGGCCTCATTGATGAGGGCCGCGAGCTCGGCGCCCTTGACGGGGACGGGGCTCATAGCGAGCGTGAGCGCCAGCGGGATGTTGAAACCGCTGACAACCGTGAACTTCGTGCCGTTCTTGGAAAGCTCGACCATGTTGTTGTTGACCGAGCTGCCGAGCATATCGGTCAGCACATAGACGGTGTCGTCCGCGTTGAACGTGGCGATCATAGCCTCAACCTTATTGGTGATGGGCTCCTTGTCGTCACGAGCAAGCGACACGACGTGGACGTTCGACACGTCGCCGAGAACCATCTCGAGCGTGTCTTTGGCGCCTGCGGCCAGGCCGCCATGAGATGCGAGAATGATCTGATTCATCTTGCCTCCTCCTTTTCGTTATGGTCATTATAACGTCTTATACGTTGCCTATATTGCTAATTAGTATAAAGACCGTTCGCGGGTGAAAATCGACCGTTGACGGGTTTAACGTACTTGAAACGTTGGGGCTGGATAGGCCGGCGCTGGCTGGATAACCCCAGGTCAGACGCCGCACACAATCCTCTATCGCACGAAGTACCAGGGGCTTTCCTGCACGGTGGGTTCCAGCGCGATGCCGGTGCGTTCCTTAAACAGATCCATGTCCTGAGATTTTTCGGTCCACCACGCGTTGGGCTTAAAGGTCATGCTCTCAATGACATGACCGACGAACATACTGTTGCGCAGCTTGGAGAAGTCGGTGTTCATGATCAGGATGGACGCGAGCACCAGCACGATGCCCAGGACCTTGATCGCGCCGGCGGGCTCGGCGTAGACACCAATGCCCAGCAGTACGGTAACGACCGTCTCGAATGACATTACGACGGGAACTTTCGACGTCTCGAGCCCCATGGACAGACCCTGCATATATAAGACATAGGCCACGGCTGTAGGGATGAGTCCAAAACCAAAGAACAGCAGCAGCAGCTGTGGCGACATTGCCGCGGCAACATCTGGCCACGGAGCCGCGATAGCCGCCATAACCGCACCGCCAAAAACAAGGCCCCAAAACGTGACAGCCAGCGGGTGGACCGTCTTGGTTGCTATCCGGCTAAACACCGCGAGCGACGCGCCGCAAAAGCCCGCAATCACGCCCGACGTGACGCCCCAAACCGAAAAATGAAAACCGGAAAGGTCGCCATTGGTCACTGCAAGTACACAGCCACCGATATTAAAAACGATGGCAACGAGCTTGTTGGGAGTCACATCCTCGCGATAAAGCACGCGGCCGAGCATGACGCCAAACACCGGCGAGGTGTAGAGCAGTACCGAGGCCGTGGACATGCCCACCTCGCCCATGCACTCGTAATAAAGCGTGTTAGCGGTGGCGAGGCCGATAATGCCAAGAAGCGCGCAGGGAACAAGCTCTTTAGGACTTGCCTTGAACAGTGCCAGGGGACCCGATGCTTTTCCCTCACGAGCACCTCGCTGGCAACCCATGAACGCCAAGACCGGAGCCATTAAGACGGCACCCGACAACAGGCGAAAGGCCGCCATGCTCTGGGACGAAACGCCCATGGCCGAGATGCCGTTTACAAAGATTCCGATGCTGCCCCACATAAGCGCGGCGATTAGCACCAGCACATAGCCCAGATTGCTTTTCTTCAACGCAGCCTCCTCGGTATTGTTTCCAATATGTTTCACACTACGTTATAGTCGTTATATACATTTTTCAAGACACAAATCGGCGAGCGGAAAAGATCCGCTAGGGACGGAGGAAAACGGATCACTGAGGGGCTGGTCTGAGTCAGTGATCCGTTTTCCTCCGTCCCCAGCGGATCATTTGGCTGTTGCGGTGAAATAGTTCCTGAATAGAGGCTTCAGACCCCCAAACAGGAACTATTCCACCGCAACTTATGAGGACATCGAGCTGTTAGGCCGCTCTATCCCCTAGTAGTCCAGCTTCCACATGTAGCGGCGCGTCATGTAGTCCTTGTGGGTGACGGCAGAGAGTGCACGCATGTAGACGTTGTTGAGGATCGGGGCAAAGATCAGGTGGTTGAAGTACTCGCTCACGCTGTCCTTGATGTCGTTGAGGCCGAGCTCCTTGGCGTCGAGCTGATAGACGCGCTCGCCACCGTACTGGTTGGCAAAGCGGATGCCGCGCTCGTCGTTGCAGCGGCTGCGGCCGACGCTGATGAGCTGGAACAGCGAGGTGCGCTTGTCCAGGATCTCGAAGGGGCCGTGGAAGAAGTCACAGGTGTTGATGGTGCAAGAGTCGATCTGCAGCATCTCCTGCACGTTGCAGATGCTAAAGACGTAGGCGGCACCAAAGAGCGGACCCTGGGCCATGACGTTGATGCAGGGCTTGTCGGCGTTCTGCTCGGCCCACTTGGCAGCGAGCGGACGGGTATACTCGACGGCCTTGCGATAGATGGGGTCAACCAAGTCGAACGCGGCCATGGCGGTCTCGTACTCGGCATAGCCCTCGGTCTGCTGCGTGAGCTCCATGGCGATCATGGTCACGACGGCGGAGTTGGTGCGGCCCATGCAGGACTCGTCGACGGCCAGGCTGTCGTACTGGATCTTGTAGTCGCAGACCTCGGTGAGGCCGGACTCGTCAACATAGATGGCGATGGTGCTGGCGCCGTGGTCCTTGGCGACCTGGGCGGCGACGATGGTCTCCTTGGTGCCGCGCATGGACACGACGACGGCCAGGGTGTTCTCGTTGACGTAGGCCGGGGTTGCGTGCACGAATTCGTTGCTGGTGTAGCTGGAGCTCACGACCTGCGTGGCCTCGTGCTCCATAAAGTATTGAGCAGGGTAGTTGCCGCCATTGGATCCGCCGGCGCCAATCCACACGACGCGCTTGATGCCGCCCTTGTCTGCCTTGTCAGCCAAAACCTGGGAGACGACATCCTTAACCTGTTCCTGAGTAGTCATCGTGCATCAGCCTTTCTTCTCGTTTGATGCTCTCGATGGCATACAAGTTACATACATGTTTTGATTATGTCGACTAGTTGTATGCTATATTTGTCTTAGAAATTTTGCTGGTAAGGTTTTCGATTGTTCGTTACCAGCAGTTTTGTTCTTGTATTGAATACATGCTTGCTTAGTTAGGCATACAAGTTAGATATAGGTTGGCAATATGAGCGTCTCATCTAAAAAGAAACTGAGCCAATACGAGCGCTTGGCGGGCATGCTGCGCGACCGCATCGCCGCCGGCACCTACGCGCGCGGAGACAAGCTGCCGTCCGAGATGGAACTCATGGACGAATCGGGGCTGTCGCGCAGCACCGTGCGCCATGCCCTTAAGGTGCTCGTTGATGAGGGCCTGGTTCGCACCGAGCGCGGACGTGGTGCCTTTGTGGCCGACACGCCCGCGCTCCACGAGAACAACCTGGTGTTTTCGAGCTATACCAAGCAGGTCGAAGGCCAGGGCATGAAGCCCACCACGCGCACCGTGGACTCGGGCTTTACCAAGGCGGGCGGCAGCATAGCTAAGTTCTTTGATGCCGCCGTGGGCAGCAAGCTCGTCAAACTTGTCCGTCTGCGTTATCTGGACGATGCGCCGCTGTGCCTGGAGACCACCTATCTACCACCGAGCTTTGAGGCACTCATCGATCGCGATATCAACGGTTCGCTCTACGCCACGCTGCGACAGGAGTTCCATCGCGCACCGGCACAGGGGCATAAGACCTTTGAAGTGTGCTATGCCTCGCAAAACGAGGCGTTTTTGCTCAACGTCGAGCGTGGGCAGGCGCTGATCCTGATCACCGACTACGTCTACGACACCGACGGCCGCCCGCTCCACGTCTCCAAGCGCATCCAACGCACCGACCGCGCCAAATACACCGAGCCCATCGGCTAACCTGCCAAAATATACCTGTCCCTAAATGGTAGGTTTGGGGAGGTCGGGGAACCAGGTTGGTTTGGGTTGGTTGGGCGTGCGCTCGGCCAGGACCAGCTCCATCCAACACATGTCGTACCAGCGGCCGAACTTTTGGGCGCAGCGGTCAAAGGCACCCACCAGGCGATATCCCATATGGGCATGGAAGTCCTGACTGTTGTGCGTCAGATACTCGTCGTCCTTGTCGTGCGGCACGGCAATGAGCGCGCACATATTGGTGATGCCCATCGCGATCAGACATTGCTTGAGCGTATCGTGCAACTTGCGGCCCAGCCCGCCGTGGCGCACGTCGCACGCCAGGTAGATCGACGTCTCGACCGACCAGTCGTATGCCTCGCGGCTGTTGAGCGGGCTCACATAGGCATAGCCTACCGGACACCCGTCCAGCTCCATCACCAAATACGGATAGCGCTTGAGCGCACGCTCGATGCGCCCGGCGAACTCCTCAACGCTCGGCACCTCGTATTCGCAGGTAATCGCCGTCTGGCGCACATACGGCTCATAGATGGCAAGCAACGCCGGCGCGTCTTCGGGCGTCGCCAGGCGAATCGTCGGCTCGGACATCTCGGTCATACAACCCTTCTCCCCCAAAAGCAAAGGCCACCCTGCGCCAAACCCGGCGCAAGGCGGCCCCTCGTCATTACATCAGGCTACAGGACAGCCGCCAGCGCGTCGATGTCCTCCTGCGTCGTGGCCCAGCTGGTGCAAAAGCGCACCACCGTATGAGTATCGTCGTACTTTTCCCAGTACTCGATCGAGGCATGCTCGCGAATGCGGGCCATGTCCTCGTTGGGCAGAATCACAAACTGCTGGTTTGTGGGCGTTTCCAAAAAGAACTGGTAGCCGCGCTCGTGCAGCACACGACGCAGCGCCTGGGCCGTCTCGATCGCCTGTCGACCAATCTCAAAATACAGGCCATCGGTAAAGAGCGCCTCAAACTGCACGCCCGTCAGGCGGCCCTTGGCAAGCAGCGCGCCGTGCTGCTTAATACGCGGAATGGGGTGCGCCGGGGCGTGCATGCCGCAGAACACCACGGCCTCGCCGCAGAGCGCGCCGCACTTGGTGCCGCCGATGTAGAACACGTCGCACAGCTGCGCCAGCTCGGGCAGGGTAATGTCGCACTCATCGGACGCCAGCGCATAGGCCAGACGAGCACCGTCCACAAACAGCGGAATCTCGCGCTTCTGGCACACCGTGTGAATCGCCGCGAGCTCGGCCTTGGAGTACAGCGTACCGTACTCGGTCGATAGGCTCACATACACGGCGCCCGGGAACACCGTGTGCTCATAGCTCTCGTTTTCGTAGAACACCTGGATATAGTTCTCGAGGTCCTCGGCGTGCATCTTGCCCTCGTAGCCGGGGATGGTGAGCACCTTGTGGCCGCCAAACTCGATGGCGCCCGCCTCGTGACAGGCGACGTGGCCAGTCTCGGCAGCAACGACGCCCTCGTAGGGCGCAAGCAGCATGTCGATCACCGTCGCGTTAGCCTGCGTGCCGCCCACCAGAAAAAACACGTCGGCATCGGGGGCCTGACAGGCCTCGCGAATAAGTTGCTTGGCGCGCTCGGTATGCGCATCGGTACCGTAGCCGGGCTGCGGCTCCATGTTGGTATCGACGAGCGCCTGCAGCACTGCCGGATGTGCGCCGTGGGAATAGTCGTTGTTAAACGCGAGCATGGCAATCCTCTCTAGCCGGGCACGGGCCCGATGATTCAAACGGGGCTATTGTACGCCGTTGGGATAGGCAATGCGCGCGGCAAGGCACTCAAGCGCCAGCACCAGAGCAAAGCCGCAGCTCACGTCACTCAAAAAGTGCGCTCCAATCACGATGCGGCCAAGCGCGACGAGCGCCGCGACCACAGCTGCCGTCCAAAAGACCACACGACGGCGTGACGGCTTTTCCTTAAAGGCCGCCGCGGGAAGCCCGGCGAGCATAAGGCCAATCGCCGCGTGCGCCGTGTGTCCGCTCGCAAACGACTTAAAGCCGTCCTTGATTACGCCGGCGGCAACATAGGTCCACTTGTCGGGATTGCCGATTACCCACCACGGCTGAAAATTGAGCCCCGGCGTCACCTCGATCACGCGCATGCGCGGGCGCGACCACAGCGGCTTGACGATCACGTTGAGGATAATGGCTTGAGCGACCCACACGGCAAGTACCATCAACGCCCAGCGCGTGAGCTCGTCAGGCTCGGTCGCGCGCGCGAGGCGATAGACGATAAGGTTGGCAGCGATGACCAGCACAAACGTCAGCACCAGCTGAACGGCAATGAGTTTGCCGCCAACCTTCAGGGACGAGACGATCTCGTAGCCGGCCAGGCCAACGTTGACGAGGATGCCGAGCACGGCGAGCCATTTGCTCCCCCCGGAGTCGGGACGCACCGCGCGCACGAGCATGACGCCCGCGACGCTTGCCGTCAGCTCGAACGGCAGCTCGCCGGCGGCCTCGATAAAGCGGCCGTACATGCTGCCGATGTTGAACAGCGCGCTCGAGATCTGGTAATCGAAGAAGCTGCCCACGCCCAGACAAAGGCACAGGACAACCGCGATCATGGCGACATCTTTCTTATAGATGTATCCGAACATACTTTCCTTTCGGTCGGGCGAAGGGCAGTCAACCTGCAATGTGGGTGAGACGAAGATGGCTTTGTCCCGTAAATACCCTTACAGGTTGAGCATAAGTAAGCGAAAACGTTCCATTTGTGGCAAGGTGGCCCGAAGGAGGAGGGAAGCGTACTTGCGTACGCGACCGACGAGTGAGGGTCAGATTGCCCAAATGGGGCGTTTGCAGCGTCGACCCGTTAGTCGTCGTCGCTAGCACCCAGCTGCTGCAGCAGCATGAGCGCCGCGGCCACCGGGCCGGTGCCGTCGTTGGCGTCGAGGCCGCGACCCAGGCCGCTGCCCGCACCGGCGCCCGCCTTGTAGGGCACCGACAGCTTGCGGCTCTTGGGGAAGTTCACCGCGCCATAGCGGGTCTTAAGCTCATAGGCCACCTTCTTGGGCACGTCGACGCCCAAAAACGTGATGCGTCCGCCGCTGAGCGTGACACTCTCGAGCCCCAGGCGCTCGCCGCGGATGCGGATGCGCGCGCGATTGAACAGGTTAAGCCCCGCCAACGGCAGCTCGCCATGCGCGGCCTCGGTCTCTTCCTGTACCCCGTCGATACTCTCCAGGTCCTCTGCAGCCGCGAGCTTACGGTACACAAGCACGCGCTGGTCCACCGCCGGCAGGTACTCCTCGGACAAGAAGTAGTCGGCCGGCAGGTTAATGCCCACGCTCGCCGCCTCCACGCCGGCATCGTCATCGCCGCGCGCCTCGGCCACTGCCTGGCCCAGCATCTGCGTAAACAGGTCAAAGCCCACGCTCGACAGATTGCCGTGCTGCTCGGCTCCCATAAGCGAACCGGCGCCACGGATCTCTAGGTCGCGCATGGCGATGCGCATGCCGCTGCCCAGGTCCTGGAACTCGGAAAGTGCGGTCAGGCGCGCCGTTGCCTCCTCGGTGAGCGGCAGCTCGCCCGGGAACATAAAGTACGCGTAGGCCTGCGTGGCAGAGCGGCCCACACGGCCCTTGAGCTGGTAGAGCTGTGCCAGGCCCAAGCGCTGCGAGTCCTCGATGATCAGCGTGTTGGCGGTCGCGTTGTCGATGCCGCTCTCCACGATGGTCGTGGCGATGAGCACGTCGATCTTTTTGGTCGCGAACTCGATCATCACGTCCTCGACCTCGCGCGGGCTCATCTTGCCGTGCGCCACACCCACGCGCGCCTCGGGCGCGGCCTCGTGCACGCGTGCCACGGCGTCGTCGATGGTCTTGACGCGGTTGGACACGTAGTACACCTGACCGCCGCGGCCCACCTCCAGGCGAATCGCCGCGCTCACCACATCGGGGTCGTACTCCCCCACGTGCACGATCACGGGACGACGCCCGGTCGGCGGCGTGGTGATCAGGCTCATATCGCGCACGCCGCTCGTGGCCATCTGCATGGTACGCGGGATGGGCGTGGCCGAAAGCGTGAGCACGTCAATCTGCTCGCGCAGGTTCTTGAGCTGCTCCTTGTGCTGCACGCCAAAGCGCTGCTCCTCGTCAATGATCACCAGGCCCAGGTTCTTGGGGTTCACATCGGCCGAAAGCAGGCGGTGCGTGCCGATAAGCACGTCGATCGTGCCCTCGGCAAACGCCTTGAGCGCGCGCTTCTGCTCCGCCGGCGTGCGGAAGCGGCTGAGCACCTCGACCTCCAGGCCAAACGGGGCAAAGCGCTCAAAGAACGTCTCGTAGTGCTGCTGGGCCAGAATGGTCGTGGGGCAGAGCACCATGACCTGGCGGCCGGAGTCAACGCACTTAAACGCCGCGCGCAGAGCGACCTCGGTCTTGCCAAAGCCCACGTCGCCGCACAGCAGGCGGTCCATGGGCTTGGGCGCCTCCATGTCGGCCTTAATGTCGGCGATGGCGTCCAGCTGGTCGCGCGTCTCGTCGTAAGGAAAGCTCTGCTCCATCTCGATCTGCTCGGGCGTGTCGGGCGGGCAGGCGATACCGGTAATCGACGAGCGGCGCGTATACAGGTCGACCAGGTCAAACGCCAGCTTTTTGGCGTTCTTGCGCGCTTTGTTGGTGGCACGCGTCCAGTCGGCGGTGTTGAGCCTGGTCAGGCGCGGCTTGTCACCGTCGGGGCCAACATAGCGCGTGATGCGGTCGACCTGCTCCAACGGCACGTAGAGCTTGTCGCCATCGGCATATTCCAGCAAAAAGTAGTCGCGCTCCTTGCCGCCCACTTCCTGGCGCGCGATCTCGCTAAAGAGCGCGATGCCGTGAGTGGCGTGCACCACGTAGTCGCCCGGCTCAAACGGGAACGTGATCTGCGTGATGTCCACCTTGCGGCGGCTGCGCGCGCGGTTGGCGTCCATGCGGGCGTTGAGGTCGGCGATTGAGAACACGGCCAGGTTGGCATCGGGCACCACCACGCCCTGCGGCAGGGCGGCATCGACAAAAGTCACGCGTCCGCGCGAGATGGTGGGCACGGCGACACCGGCGGCAGCCTGGGCGGCACCCGCCTCGAGCGAGCGGGCGTTGAGCGCATCTGCCTTGCGCTCGCGAATGGAAGCATGGACCTCCTGGCGAGCAGCACGATCGGCAGAATCCGCCGCTGCCACGCGTACGCGCTCGCCAATGACGCCGGCGTTTTCGGGCGCTGCCGTCAGCGACTCCTCAAAGGTAATGCCCTCGTCGCCAAAGGTGAGCTCCATCGACTCGCGCGCGCCGCGATCGGGAATGGCGAACACGCAGGCGTAACGCTTGCCCACGACTTCCTGAATGCGCGTCATAAAGCGGTTGTCCGAGCCCGCGATGGCCGGCTGCTCAATCTTGAGCTCTGCCGTAACCGCACCGCCGGCACGAATCAGGCTCACATAGTTCAGGCGCTGCTGGGCACCAAAATCGAGCTGCTGGGCACGCACGTACAAGCCATCCAGTCGGTCAATCCCCGCCTCGCCGGCACGCGCCTCGATATCCTCGTAGGCGCGCAGGCAGTCGTCGAACAGCGAGCGCGGCTCGGACAGCACCACGAGCGCCTTGCCGCTCACGTGTGCCAGCGGGCTCACGGTCTGGCCGTACATCACCGGCAAAAAGCGGTCGAGTTCGGGCGTGATGATGCGTGCATCCACCATCTCGAGCAGCGCCGCCAGTTTGCTGTCGTCCTGGCTGGCGCGATAAAGCGCCACATGCATGTTGTGGACGGCCTCGTCGGTAAGCGCCAGCTCACGGCAGGGGAAGATCTCGATGCTGTCCTCGTTGCCGATGGTCTGCCCCGTTGAGCTCACCATGCGGCGGATGCGATCGATCTCGTCGCCGAAGAACTCGATGCGCACGGGGGCTTTTTCCTGCGCGGGGAACACCTCGACGGTGTCGCCGTGCACGCGGAACAGGCCAGGCGCGTCGGCGGCGCCGGCATTGGTGTAACCCATGCCCACCAGGCGCTGCGGCACCTCGTCAAAAGGAATCTCCTCGCCCACCGCGAAGGTCGTGGACTCCCAATAGCGGCTCTCGACCGGCGGCACGCAGCGCAACCTGTCTCTTATACACATCTCCGAGCCCACGAGACCGGAGCCTATCTC
>URHQ01000044.1 GCA_900547655.1 uncultured Collinsella sp. | reverse complement strand
ACGAGATAGGCTCCGGTCTCGTGGGCTCGGAGATGTGTATAAGAGACAGCATGGCAGGCGTGCAGCCCCGCCGCATCGGCCTTTCGGCTACCATCGGTGACCCCGAGCGTACGGGCGCCTTTCTCTCGCAGGGAACGGGACGCGACTGCATCATCCCCCGTTTTGAGGAACCGCGTCGCGTATGGCGTATCTCCATGGAGCACTTCTACAACTCGGGTCCCCAGGCACAGCAACGAGGATTCCAGAGCATGGGTCCTCAAGAGGCCGAAGTGCTTGCGTGCGAGCGCATTGAGGCAGTGGCACCCGCGGCACTGCCCGCATCCGGACAAGACATACGTCACAGCGGACAGCTCACACAAGAGGAGCGCCGCCAACGTCGTGAGCGGGCACGGGGCAAGGCCGCTCCCAAAGACCGTCGCACTTCCTCGGCCCCCGAGGGCGAAGTCGACATCCCACGAGCGACCGAGCAGGCGCTTCTCAACCCCACCGACACGGCGCCCGACAACGCCGACCCCGGTATGGGCTATATCTTTGAGCATACGCGCGGCCGCAAGTGCCTGGTCTTTGCCAACTCGCGCGAGGAGGCAGAGGCCGTGTGCTCCATGCTGCGCAGCTACTGCGAAAGTCGACACGAGCCCGACCGCTTTCTCATCCACCACGGCAACCTTTCGGCATCGCTGCGCGAGACGGCCGAGGGGCTCATGCGCGACGAGGAGCAGGCGCAGACAACCGTCACCACCTCTACGCTGGAGCTCGGTATCGATATCGGCCGCCTGGAGCGCGCCTTCCAGATTGACGCGCCGTTTACCGTCAGCTCCTTTTTGCAGCGCATGGGGCGCACAGGCCGTCGCGACCTTCCGCCCGAGATGTGGTTTGTCATGCGCGAGGAAGAACCCGAGCCGCGCACGATGATGCCCGAGACCATTCCGTGGAAGCTCCTGCAAGGCATCGCGCTCGTACAACTCTATCGCGAGGAAAAATGGGTCGAGCCGCCCGAGCTCGATCGACTCCCCTACAGTCTGCTCTACCACCAGACCATGTCGACCCTCGCCAGTACCGGAGAGCTCACGCCGGCCGAACTTGCCCAGCGCGTGCTCACACTCAGTTATTTCCACCGTGTCTCGGCAGACGATTACCGTGTGCTGCTGCGCCACCTCATCAAGATCGACCACATCCAGGTCACCGAGGGTGGCGGGCTCATCGTGGGTCTCGCGGGCGAGCGCGTCATCAACAACTTTAAGTTCTACGCCGTGTTCCAGGAAAACGAGGAGTTTACCGTCCGGAGCGAATCGGCCGAGCTGGGCACGATTGTTAATCCGCCCCCGCCCGGTGAGCGCATCGCCATCGCCGGACACTGCTGGATTGTCGAGGAAGTGGACTGGAAGCGCCACACTGTCTTTGCCACGCAGGTCAAGGGCCGGGTGCCGGCCTACTTTGGCGACTGCCCCGGCGACATCAATACACACGTACTCGAGCGCATGCGCAAGGCGCTCAACGAGCACGCGACATATCCGTACCTCATGGGTAACGCACGGGCCCGCTTAGCGCAGGCTCGTCATACGGCCAAGCTTTCGGGCGCGGGAACTAAGCCGCTCATCAACCTGGGCGGCGATACCTGGGTGCTCTTCCCCTGGCTGGGCAGCTACGCCTTTTTGGCGCTCGAGCGCATGCTCAAGATTAAATGTGCCGCTGAGCTGGGCCTTCGCGGACTCGACCCATCACGCCCGTACTTTATGCAGTTTAAGATGAAGGCCGATGAGGAGACGTTCTTTGAGGTGCTCGCCGCCGAGGCCGAAAAGGACTTCGATCCCATCGAGCTCGTCTATCCCGGCGAGGTGCCTTATTTTGATCGCTACGACGAGTACGTTCCCGAGGAGCTCGTGCGCAAGGGCTTTGCCGAAGGCGTGCTCGACATCGAGGGTATGAAGCAGCGCGTCCTCAGCTGGCGCGACCATGCCTAAGACCAGTCTTTTTTGGGACGGGGAGACTTACTTGTCGTGAAGGACGGTACCGAGGAAGTCGGTGTCGAAGGGCACAGCTTCGGCAAAGGCGTAGTCGCCGTCGCTGGCGATGAGCAGATAATTCTCCTCGCCGCCGAACTCTGCATCGCCACATGGGACCACCCAAGCATGGTCGAACACCTCAAGCGCCGTGGCGGCACAGTCGCGCAGGAACGTCACATCGCTCCCCTCGTTTGCACTCACGATATTGGCAACGTAGACGCCACCGACATTTAGGCTGCCCCGCACCAAACGCAATGCCTCAACCGTCGCCAGCTCGCGTACGGGCTCGGCACCGCCAAAGCAATCGCTCACGACCACGTCGTAGCGACGATGGCCCACGCTCGTCACACCCAAATACGAGCGAGCCTCAGCGGTTATCACCCGCAGGCGATCGCCCGCCGCGCGCTCCAGCTCGTCTAGGTAGAACCAGCGGCGCGCCAGGCGCGTAATCTCTCCGTCATACTCGATGACGTCCATGCGCAAGCCCTCGTGCGACATCAGCGCGAACTTGGGATAGGCAAACCCGCCGCCGCCCAGCATAAGCATACGGTTGATACCGTGACCATAAGCGTCGCGCATCGCATCCTCGGCCTCAAACACGTCGTCAAACGCACGATAGTACGCAAAGACGGGCTCCGCCCAACGCTCACCAACGTAGCTTGCGCTTTGGTAGACGCCGCCTTGCACCAACACGCGAATCTCATCGCCGTCCCCATCGTGCACGCGTTTCACACGCGCCAACCCATTGCGGGTTCGCGCAACCTGCAGACAGGCAGCACGAACAGCGACAGCGGCCGCACCAAGCGCCGCGGCTCCCAGAGCAACGCCGGCAACGACGCCGGCAGAAACACTCGGCTTGTTCATCTAGAGCTCCTTTTGCAGATAGAGTCCATGATCGTAAAAACCCAAATGGCGATAGTACTCGCGCGTACCAATCGCGCTGATCACGTTGATGCGCGTATAACCCGCATCCCGGGCAATCTCGCACGCACGCTCTACGAGCAGACGCCCCAACCCATGGTGCTGGGCTGCCTGGCCTTGATACCCCACGCGCGCCGCCATGCCATACACGTGTACCTCGCGAATCATCGCCTCGTCCGGCATCGTCAGCAACTCGTCCGCATGCGCGGCAACAAACGAATGGTCGGGCAGCGACAACCGCAAAAAGCCCGCGATCTTGCCCTGCGGCGTCACCCACTGCAAAAAGCGCTCGTGCGTCACCGGCGTCTCGTACGCCACCTCCTCATCAAGAGATAGCTCATCCAAGTCGGCACCCGCCGTGCTGATCTCGCGATAGCGAATCTCGCGCACCGTCGCACCGTCACCCCGAGCGGCCAAGCGGTTTTCGACGAGCTGACGCAGGTTGGGTTTCTTGTTGCCCACCATGATGTCGTCGGAACTAAAGTCACGGATCATGCGACTGATGCGGCAGAACGCCGGCGTCACCACGATGTCGTCGGCCAGCACATCGAGCAGCTCTTCCTCAGTATAGGGACGCCACTCACCGCGCTCGTAGCAGCCCACCAGACGCGAGCCCTCGATGAGCGCACACGGGTAAACCTTGACCTCGTCGGGCATAAAGGCCCCTTCGGTCATAAAGCGTTCGTAGTCGCGCTTGTCCCCCTCGGGCGTGGCGCCCAGCAAGTTAAGCATAAAATGCGCGTGGATCTTAAAGCCAAACAGGCGCGCAAGCGAAAACGCCCGCTCGATCTGCGCCACCGAAATACGACGCTCGTTGATATCGAGCAAATGTTGGTCGAGACTCTGAATACCCATCTGGATCTTGGTGCAGCCCAGGCAGCGGACAAGCGTGAGGGTCTGCGGCGTCACGGCATCGGGGCGCGTCTCGATAACGAGCCCCACCACGCGATGCTTCGCCGTCTCGTTGATGCGCTGCTGACGCTCAAGCTCCTCCATCGTTGCTGTCTGCCACTCGGCAACCTCACCCCACGGCGTACCAGGGCCGTACAGACGACGCACCGCGCGGTTGTAGCCGCCCACGGCAGCATCCACACGCTCCTGCTCGTCGGCAACGCCAGCAGCAAGCTCAGCCTCGTCTGTCGCAATGCCGGTAACCCGATAGCGCTCGCGGCGCTCTGTTACCACCGGCGGCAGCGCATCGGCGGGAGCGTCATCGAGCAGGCGCCCCGCCTCGGCACGGCTGATGCCCGGACGCGCCAGCATGGGGTTGGCCGCCACGCCGGCGACGGCATCGTCATTGAGCGCACGGAAAAGCTCCGACATAAACCACGTCTGATACCCTTGCGGATAGTCGCTCCAGGTGCCACCGAGCACGATGAGCTCAATCTTATCGGTTGCGTGCCCCATCTGCGAAAGCGCGGTCAGACGAGCGCTCACCTGCAGATACGGGTCAAAGCAATTTTGCTCCGCACGGGCGCACGCCGGCTCGGCGTGCAGGTAGCTTTTGGGCATGCGCAGATCGTTGGGACAAAACAGGCAATCGCCCGAGCATGGCCAGGGCTTGGTGATAACGGTAATGGTCGCCACGCCCGAAGCCGTGCGACGAGGCTTCATACGCAGCACTTGCAGCAGTCGACGTTCCAGCTCGGCATCGACATTCCACCCAGCCCAACGAGCCGGCTCCTCACGTTTTACCCGCTGGTAGAACGGCAGCAGACGGCGCTTGGCCAAATCGCGTTTGTCGGCACCCTCACGGCGCGCCTCGGCATGTATCAGTTTGACGAGCGCTTTGTCGTCCACGGTCTCGCCGCGACGCAGAGCCTCGAGTATGTTCAAGATAATCTGTTCCATGACCCCATTGTAAAGGCAAAGGCGACGGAGCCCGTCACGGCTCCGGCGCCTCCATCAAACAGCGCAGCTATGGTATATAAGTCTTCGATAACCGCCCGTCACTCTGAATCAAATGACATGTCGCCCGAACCGACCTCAAAACGATACGTAGCAGACTTATCGCCGTTATCGAATTCAAGATTCAAAATGGTCTCGCCGTCGTAGCCAAGCGGAAGGAAATCGCTCTCGAAGTCACCGCTACCCAAGGTAAGGCTCGCCTTAAAGCCCGTCGAGTTCGGAACCATCATCTCCACATCGCCCGAGCCCACACTCACGTCCATCGACTTCGCGGGGGCCTGGTAGAGCTCGAACGTCACATCGCCCGAACCGACCTCAGCACTGAGCGCATCAGTCACGCTGCCCGCAAACTCTACATCTCCCGCACCCAGGAAAAGGTCGAAACCATCACAGGTGACACCGGCAATCTGCAGATCACCCGAGCCCACGTGCGCGTTGACTCCCTTCAGATGTTCGGCAACACGGCGCGGCAGCTCGACCGTAACTGAGCGATCGATTGCCTTACCGTCATCACTTCCAAACTGGGAAACCTTGAGCGTCGAGTCCTCGACGGATGCGATGTTCTGCGTCGCGGCCTTGGAGGCATCCATACCATTGGCAACGCGTCCCCGCTCGATAACGCGAGCCTTGTTGCCGTCAACAACCTTGACGTCCACCGACGCCGCATTGATATCGAAATCGAGGTAGCGGAACTCATCGGCATCAAAGGTCGTACACGAAAGCTGCTGAGGCCGAGCGGAATAGTTACCGCCATCGTTCATAAAATCGTCGTCATCAACCACATCGTCCATACCGGACAAGCCGGGTATAACATCGTCGAGATCCCACGGGCCATCAAAATGAATCAAAGTCCGCGAAACGCCAAAAACAAGCCCGATAATCAGTACAAACGCTCCGATGCCGACGCCCAGGCGCAGCTTGGATTCATGCGAAAGCTTCATCATTCGTCACCTTCTTTGGCACATGGCTCAGCGGTGGCCGCGGTAGCCACGTCAGCATCAGGTTCCGCAGAAGTATCCTTCCCCTGGGCCCTGACCGCCACCGGTGCCGGACCAACCTGAATATCCCCACGCGCCCAATCGCCATCGAGTGCACGCGCCACCCAGTGATAGATGGGAATCGTGAAGAAGATCAGCGCAGCAAAGGGGCAGGCACCAAACAGGAACATCAGTAAAAAGAACAGCAGCCAGCACACGGCCCAATACGGGAACGACTGGAACGGGCCCTTCACCGGAGTCGGGCCAACTGCGCCGCCACTCGTCGCCTGTGCCGTAGCGGCATTGGCGGCCTGCGCACTCCAGCTTGCCGCCTGCGCCGCCTTGGCTGCCGCGTCACTTGCCTGCGTTGCCGCCTCGGTGGCGCGCGCCGCCGCCTCATGGGTGCGGGCGCGCTCCGCCGCCTCGGCCTCGCGCTGACGGGCGCGGTCCTCGTTCTCAAACTCGATATCGTCCTCGATCTCATCGCTCGGATTGAGCAGCTCGTCCAGGCTCACGCCATAGAGTTTGGCAAGCGAGATCAGATTCTCGGTATCGGGCGAGCTCTCCGCACGCTCCCATTTACTGACCGCCTGGCGCGACAGCCCCAGCTTTCGCGCCAGCCCTTCTTGGCTAAAGCCCTTGCTGCGGCGAAGGTCGGCGAGCCGCTGCGCAGTTTCTACATTCATGGTTCCTCCTATGTGATGCCAGCCGTGCCGCCGGACCGTTTTTGTTCTTAAGGCGCCTTGCACAGTTAAAAATCTATCCGCCACCGCCAAAAGCATGCCACCTATTCTAGTGAGATTTTTGACAACCGGCGGTTGCGGGTGCATATGAGCTGCGGAAATGTGTCCAAACAAAGCAATGACCCGTAGCTTGGTTGTCCCCGTTGCTGCGTTAACGGTAGTATGGTCGTACTGTTTATTCCGCACCGCCAACGGAGGGAGTTCCGCGCCGTGAACCGCGATTTCGCCTCATCGCTCATCCAGCTCAATAACACGTTCTATCGCGAGCACTCCGCCTCCTTTTCCGATACACGCCAGGCCCCGTGGCCCGGCTGGGTGCGCACCATGGACATCGCGCTCGAACAGCTCGACGTCGCCACGATCGAGCATCCCGTCCGCGTCTTCGATCTTGCCTGCGGCAATATGCGATTCGAGAACTTTGCCGCCGGCGGCGCACTTGCCGCCAAGGGCGTCGACGGCGCAAACCCCTCGGCGGATGCCAGCTGCCCGTTTGAGTTCTATGGTGTTGACTCGTGTCAGGATTTGGCTATCGATGCGCACGGTCACGCCCTGCGCATTCCCAACCTGCACTTCCAGGAACTCGACGTGCTCGACGCCCTTATGAAGCTCAACCCCGCCGAGACGCCCGACGTGCTTTTCGACGCCCCGCTCGCCGATATCTCGGTCTGCTTTGGCTTTATGCACCACGTGCCGTCGTGCGAGTACCGCGTACGCGTGCTCGACGCCCTGGTGCGGCAAACGCGCCCGGGCGGCATCATCGCCATCAGCTTTTGGGAGTTCATGAACGACGAGCGCATGGCGCGCAAGGCCGTTCGAGCCGAAGCCCGCGCCGAGCTCACCCCGCCGTTTGAGGGTTACGATTCCGCGCAGTTTGAAGCCGGCGACCACCTCATTGGCTGGCAAAACGACCGCCACGCCTACCGCTACTGCCATCACTTTGACGATCAGCAGATCACCGACCTGGTGCGCGGCGTCCGTACGTTCTACAAGAGCGGCGAGGTCCCCGTGCGCGAGCTTGAGCGCTTCCATGCCGACGGTCGCAGCGGCGAGCTCAACCGCTATGTGATTCTCAAGCGTCTGTAGGCACCGACGACTCGCCTTCGAGCCGCATCGCATCTTTCGGGCAAACTATGCCCACCCTTTTTTCAACCCATTGACGGAACGTGCAACCATGCGTTCCACACTTATGACCAAGGAGCCTCATGGGAGCCGTCCACGTTCGCACGCCTAAGAACTTTGTGCTCGAGGAGCGCCTGGAGCGCTACGCCGATGCGATTGAGACGAACCCCGAGGCTTATGCCGGAGATTGGCGCGAGGCTTGCGCGCCAGCTGGCAGCAAGCCCTTCGAACACCTTCACCTGGATCTTGGCTGTGGCAAGGGAACCTATCTGGTCGAGCGCGCCCACCGCGAGCCCGACACCCTCTTTATCGGTATGGACCAGGAGCCCATCTGCATCGCCTATGCCGCGCAGAAAATCTGCGAGCAGGAGCTGCCCAATGCGCTTGTGCTGCCCCGAGGCGCGGCATCGCTGCCACAGCTATTTGCCGCAGGCGAGCTCGATGCCATCACCATCAACTTTCCCACGCCGCAGCCCAAGGCCAAGTACGCCAAAAAACGACTCGTCCATGTCGACCATCTGATGCTCTACCGCCCGCTCTTTGCAGCCGGCGCCACCGTCACGCTGCGAACCGACAGCAAGCCATTGCGCGACTATGCCCTGGGGCAGTTTGCCGCGGCCGGCTACGACACACTTTGGGTAAGTGACGACGTTCGCCGCGACCATCCCGAGCATCCCGAGACCGAGTACGAGTGCCGCACGCGCGAGATGGGTGCCACTGTCTATGGCATTTGCGCCACACCCGGCGAGAAGCCTACCGAAGAGCAACTCGCAGCAGGCCGAGCGCAGGAGCAAAGCCTTGCCTGCTACCTGCCCGATAACCTCGATGAGCTCACCTATGTACCTCTGGGCATGGAAGAAGCCGTCGAGAACTTTAAAAACCGCGCCCGCAAAGGCAAAAAACGCCTGCCGCAAGAGTCCTAGGGGCTTCTGATGGTCGCGGCGTCGGCAAACAAGCGCAAAGAGGCGTCAGCGAACGGCCCTCAAACCTAAGTGAGTAGACTTTTTTGCAATAGCCAAGCACAACCCGCATAACGAAAACTAAAACCGCAGGTAGAGCCCTTGCGCAAAAGCCATGTGCTCGCGATATCGCAAAAAGTCTACTCACTTAGCTGGCAACTGCACCAAACAGCTGGACAGAACGCCCATTTCCTGCATTTTCTCGCGCGCTGGCACCCCGCGCCGCCGCTACGCCATAATAGTTGGCGGACAAACGCGAGAGAAAGCAACCACATGGCACAGACCACGACAGATACCGCCGCCAGCACCGTCTCCGGCGCCGGCGCCGCCAGCTCATTCTCGGGCGGCACGGGAACCGAAGCCGAGTTTGGCTCGCTCGGCGCGCTCTCCCCCACCTGGTGGGAGCCCGAGGACGGCAGTGAGCCCGAACCGTGGCTCACGCCCGACCAAGCCTTCGAACGCTTCTTTGAATGGACGAGCGATCGCGGCATTGAGCTGTGGGATCACCAAGAAGAGGCCCTCATGGACCTGGCTGCCGGCGACCACGTCATTTTGGGAACACCGACCGGATCGGGTAAATCGCTCGTCGCGCTGGGCATGCTCTTTATGGGCATGGCACAGGGCAAGCGCTGCTATTACACGGCCCCCATCAAGGCCCTGGTCAGCGAAAAGTTCTTCGACCTGGTACAGGTACTCGGCCGCGATAACGTCGGCATGATCACCGGCGATACGCATATCAATACCAAGGCGCCCGTCATCTGCTGCACGGCCGAAATCCTTGCCAACGATGCGCTGCGCGAAGGCGAGGACGCCGACGTGGGCTGCGTGGCCATGGACGAGTTCCACTACTTTGCCGACCCCGACCGCGGCTGGGCCTGGCAGGTACCGCTGCTCACCCTGCCCCACACGCAATTTATGCTCATGAGCGCCACGCTCGGCGATGTCACCGCCATCGCCGCCTCACTCGAGGAACACACCGGCGCTGCTTGCGACTTGGTTGTCGACGCCCCTCGTCCTGTTCCGTTGAGCTACGACTATGTGACGACCTCCCTCGAGGGCACGGTCGAGCTCGCCATGCGCCGCGGCGAGGCCCCGCTCTATATCGTGCACTTTAGCCAGGATGCCGCCCTTGCGACGGCACAGTCGCTCGCCAATTTTGGCATCGCCAGCAAGGAGCAGCGCGAGGCCATCAAAGAAGCGGCAAAGGGAACGAGCTTCTCCACGGCCTTTGGTAAGATTCTCAAACGCCTGCTTGGATGCGGCGTCGGCGTGCACCACGCCGGTATGCTGCCGCGCTATCGCCTGCTGGTCGAGCGCTTGGCACAGCAGGGCCTGCTGCCCGTCATCTGCGGCACCGACACACTCGGCGTCGGCATCAACGTGCCCATCCACACCGTGGTCCTCACCGCACTCACCAAGTTCGATGGCTACAAGATGCGTCGTCTGCGCGCCCGCGAGTTCCATCAGATAGCCGGTCGCGCCGGCCGCTCGGGCTTCGATACCGAGGGCATGGTAATTGCCGAGGCACCCGAGCACGAGATCGAGAACGCCAAGCTTATGGCCAAAGCGGGCGACGACCCCAAGAAGCTCCGTAAGATTAAAAAGAAAAAGGCCCCCGAGGGCTTTGTCACCTGGAACAAGCAGACCTTTGAGCGCCTGATCGAGACGCAGCCCGAGACGCTCAAGCCGCGCCTGCGCATCACGCACTCCATGGTGATTAGCGTGGTCGAGCAGGGCGGCGACGCCCGTGCCCGCGTACACGACCTCATCGAGACGAGCCTGCAGACCCCCGAGGAAAAGGCCAAGCTCGAGGTTCGCGCCGACGAAATCTTCGCCACACTCATCGATTCCGGTGTCGTCGTTCGTACCGAGGTGCCGCCCGCGCCCGACGCCCCGACTGACGCCGCACCAGACATCGACTATGCGCTGACGGTCGACCTGCCCGAGGACTTCGCACTCGATCAGCCGCTCTCGCCGTTCTTGCTTGCCGCGTTGGAACTGCTCGATCCCGAGAGCGAGACCTATACCATGGATCTAATCTCGATGGTCGAGGCAACGCTCGAGGATCCCAAACAGGTGCTGCGTGCACAGGAGCGCACCGCACGCGATCGCGCTATGGCCGAGATGAAGGCCGACGGCATCGAGTATGAGGAGCGCTTGGAGCGCATCCAAGACGTCACGTATGAAAAGCCGCTCGAGGATTTGCTCGACGCCGCTTTTGACAAGTACTGCCAGGAAGTGCCCTGGGCCAACGACTATCAGCTCTCGCCCAAGAGCGTCCTGCGCGACATGCTGGAGAGCGCGAGCGACTTCAAGGGCTATATCCAAAAGCTCGGCATCGCCCGCTCCGAGGGCATTCTGCTGCGCTACCTAGCCGAGGCCTACCGCTCCCTCGATCGCACCGTGCCCATTGAGAAGCGCGATGAGCGCTTGCGCGACATCATTTCGTGGCTCGGCTTTGTGGTGCGCTCGGTCGACTCGAGCCTGGTGGACGAGTGGGAGAACGCCGGCAACCCGGCGGCCCTCGACGCCGCGCCGCCGCAGGGCATCGACGAGGTCGTTGCGGACCGTCGCGGTTGCACGCTGCTGGTGCGCAACGCACTCTTCCGCCGCGTGACCCTTGCAGCCCGCGGACACGTGCGCGATCTGGGCGAGCTCGACGAGGACTGGGGCATGAGCGAGGTCCGCTGGCAAAAGGCGCTCGATGCCTACCACGAGCAGCACGAGGAGATCATCACCAACGGGGATGCCCGCAGCGCCGCGATGTTTACCATCGACGAGAGTGACGAGAAGACCGATCACGTGTGGCATGTGCACCAGATCTTTGCCGACGAGGATGGCGACCACGATTTTGGCATCATGGGTGATGTCGATCTGGACGCCACGCAAGACGGCGGCGAGGTCATCTTCAAAAATTACCGCGTCGGCTTTATCGAGGACCTGCTCGAGGACTAGCCGAACTTACCGGAACGAAGCGGGGCCGTTGGCAATATCGCCAGCGGCCCCGCTTTTGCACTATACGCTATGCCTTACTCGGCATCCTCAACCTCATACGAATCCGCCTCGGCGGGCTCACTGTTTGTCTCTGTCGCAGCCCCGCGCGTCTCGTCAAACGCTGCCTTCATGGTCTTGTTGCCCCACGTGAGCTTGCGAATGGTAAGATCGTCGGCCTTGTTGTGGGCCAGACGCAGATTCTCGGTACTGCGACGCAGGTCGTCCTTGGTTTTCTCGAGCTGCTTAATGGCGGCATCGATCTCCTTGATCGCCGACTCGAACTGCTTGCTCGCCAGGTTGTAGTTGCGCGAGAAGCCGTCCTTGAACTTCTCCATCTTGGCTTCGAAGTTCGTGACGTCGATATTCTGCTGCTTGTACTCCGCCAGCTCCTGCTTATAGCGCAGCGAACCCATGGCGGCGTTGCGCAGCAGCGTAATCATGGGGATGAAGAATTGTGGGCGGATCACGTACATCTTCTCGTAGCGGTAGCTCACATCCACGATACCGGCGTTGTAAAGCTCGCTCTCGGGCTCGAGCAGCGTGCAGAGCACTGCGTACTCGCAGCCCTTTTGGCGACGATCGTGGTCGAGCTTCTTAAAGAAATCCTCGTTCTTGTGCTTGGTCGCGGTCTCGTCGTTCTCGTTTTTCATCTCGAACATGATCGAGATGACCTCGTTGCCGCTCGCGTCGCACTCGCGGAAGATAAAATCGCCCTTGGTGCCCTCGGACGCATCGTTGTCTTTCTCGAAGTACGCGTTGGGAAACGCCGTCATGCGCAGACGGTTGAACTCGGTCTCGCAGTGCTGCTCAAGCGACTCGCCCACCATCTTGGTGGACAGGCGAACCTTCATGTCCTTAAGGCGCTCAATCTCTTCGTCCTTGTAGCGAATCAGGTCATCGCTCGCGCGCTTGGCCTGCGCAAGCTCGAGCTCGTGTGCCGCCTTGACCTGTTCCTCGCGAGAATCGCGCACCGCCAGCTCGCTCGTCAGTTTGGCACGCGCCTCATCGCGCTCTCGCTCCGCCGCGGCGACTGCCTCTGACAGGTTCATTTTTGCCATCAGTTCCTGCTCGCGCAGCTGGGCGCGCAGCCCCTCGGCCTCTTGCTCGGACTGAGCCTTTGCGGCGGAAAACTTCTCTTGCACCTTCGCGCGATAGTCAGTAAGCGCGCGCTCGGCCTCGCTGCGAGCGGCATCGAGCTCACGCTGCGACTCTGCCGCGGCAGCAGCAAGCGCCATCTCCTGGGCCTTGTCCGCCGCGGCAAGCCTGGCCTGCAACTCCGCAATCTGAGCATCGCGCACGGCGAGGTCATTTTGAGTCGCATTGCGTACCGCAACTTCGGCAAGCTTTGCTTCGTCATCTTTGCGCCCAAGCTGCGCACGCAGGCTATCAATCTCACGCTGGAGTTCGGCATTCTCCTTTTGAGCATCGGCGCGGGCTTCAACCGCCGCGCGTTGGCTTGCACTCTCGCGCTCTGCGGCAGCGCCCTCGAGTTTGGCGCGCAGCTCGGCGAGCTCAGCATCGCGCTTGGCGACTTCTTGTGCCAGCTGCTGAGCTGCAGCGTTCTTCTGCTCGACAAGCTGAGCGTTGCGCTGAGACTCTGCCTCCTGCAAAGCAGCCGACGAACGTGAGCGTTCAAGCTCCAGCGCCTGCTCGCCCTCGCGCTGGACCGCCTTCACACGCTCATCCAGGTCGCGCGAAAACTCGGCATCGCGCACTTGCTTGACGATATCCGCATAGCCGGACGCGTCGACCTTAAAAACTTCGCCACAATGCGGGCACTTGATCTCGTTCATAGCAGCTCCTCGATGGACGCACATTTCAATTGCCTACACTCTACCGCGCCACACGGACAAAAAAGACGCCGCCGCCATAATGGCAACGGCGCCAGAACCACCACAAAGGTGCCTGTCCCCTTTGTGGTGGTTCGAGAATTACAGTCCAAAATAGCCGAGGATTTGATCACGACTTACGGGCTTGTAGTCATTGGCGTCGAGGCCCACATCGTAGCGGTAAATGGGGCGCTCGCGATCGCGGTTGCGTGCGTTGGTGCGGTCACCCCTGCTGTGGATATGCCCATGCAGCATAATGGCGCCACGCGCCTTACCATTCCAGCTGAGCATGGGGTAGTGGCTCATAACCAGACGATGGCCCTTGGCATAGCCGGGAGCAATCTCCAGGTAATCGCGCACGTCTTCCCAAATCTGCGGTACGTCGGAATCTTCCCAGTCGCCGTCATGGTTACCGCGGATGAGCGTCACGTTCTGGCATTCGATACGCTCGCGCAGGCGCACCGCCTCCGCCAGGGGCAAACGATAGGTAAAGTCACCCAGAATATAGAGGCGGTCGTCCGCAGCCACGCACTCATTGATGGCATCGATGACCTTGCGGTTCATCTCCTCGACCGAATCAAACGGCCGATCCATGTCGTGCAAGATATTCGTATCGCCCAGGTGCAGGTCGGCGGTAAACCACATCATCGTCTATGCCCTCATTTCGTAACGCGTCAAACTCGTGCTAAGTATACAGACACAGCGATGCGGCGGTTAGCCAAAGAGCCCGCCGAACAGTCCGCGGCGGCGTTTGTCTTTCTTTTTCGACGCATCACCCTGGGCGTTCTTGTCCTGCCGTTTCCTACGGCCCTGCTCCAACTCATCGTCATCGAGTAGCATATCCCACTCAAACGGATCGTCTGTCAGATCGAACAGGTCATCGTCATCAAACATGGCAGCCTCCATTGCCGACTAGCGGGCATCCACCACATAGAGCCCAACGCGCACCTGATGCCACGGGCTGCGCTCGGGGGCAACCTGTTGCACGCGAGCCTCAAATACGTCCTCGTGGCCGTAATACATCATCAAGGACAGCGGGCCGACCTCGTTTCCCGGAACATAGCCAAGCTTGGTCTTGCCATAATAAATCGCAACTGCCTCGGGGTCATGGGGATTATCGCGCTCGGCACACAGCGTCAGTTTATCGCCCGCTTTAAGATCGCCTAGGACCAAAGCGCCGTCGGCATATTGAAATCCTGCGATGTGAAACGACAGAAGAACACGTGAAGGCTCGTACATAGCAACTCCCCTAACGGCCGGATAAACCGGTGTGTAACCTTATTGAGAAGTCTACGGTCCCGTGCGGACACAAATACATCCTGTCTGCGTCCTTCAATCGTTTGCCTCAACGCTTGCGCGACAGAACGCTTGCAGATAAGATAGGAACACGGATGGCACCCGTTGCCGCGGGTCTTGCCAACTCCGATACACGTTTTCATCGTGAGAAGTGGCCGTCTTCGCTTACGCGGGGGCGGCTATTTCATTCGGCCGATAAATAGGCCGAGTTCGATAGCCGCGATCAACAACGCTAATAACGAAATAACATCGCTTACGTTCATACCAAATCCCTTCTAAAGGGAGTTGGCCCATCCGTGCTCCATAACAGTAGTCTAACGCAAAATGCAGGTAATAGGAACACTTGTTCGTATTACCTGCGCCCTTTTCTAATGCACAAACATGCGCACGAACTTGTGCTTCCAGCTTGCGTAGGGCGCATACCGAAACGGCACGTCCAGCCAAGTTGCCTTGTTCACGATGCTCTTCTTGTGGCTAAACGTATCGAAGCTCTCACGTCCATGGTACTGCCCCATACCGCTCGCTCCCATGCCGCCAAAGCCCATATGGCTCGTAGCCAGATGCATGACGGTGTCGTTGACGCAGCCGCCGCCAAAGGGCACGTAGCGCACAAAGCGCTGCTGAACCTCGCGATCCTGACTAAAGATATACAGGGCCAGCGGCGTCGGACGATCCGTAATAAACGTCTCGGCCTCGTCTAGGCTCTCAAACGTCAGCACCGGCAAGATGGGGCCGAAAATCTCCTCCTGCATCACGGCGTCCTCAGGCGCCACGCCGTCTAGGATCGTCGGCTCAATCTTGAGCGACGACTCGCGCGCCGTGCCCCCCAGCACAACCTTATCGGGGTCGATCAGCCCGCGCACGCGCGCAAAATGCTTGGCGTTGACAATATGCCCGTAGTCCTCGTTGTCGAGCGGGTACTCGCCAAACATACGGCGGGCCTCTTCCCTGATGATGTCCAACAGCTCGTCGTGCACGCGCGTATCGACCAGCAGGTAGTCGGGCGCCACGCAGGTCTGCCCCACGTTGAGCCATTTACCAAAGGCGATACGCCGTGCCGCGACCTTCAAGTTTGCCGTCGCATCCACGATGCAGGGGCTCTTGCCGCCCAGCTCAAGCGTCACGGACGTGAGGTTTTTGCTCGCGCGCTCCATAACGAGCTTGCCGACCGGAACGCTACCGGTAAAGAAAATCTTGTCCCAGCACTCATCGAGCAGCGCTTCGTTTTCGGCGCGCCCGCCCTCGACAACCGTCACCAGGCACGGATCAAATGCCTCTTCACAGATTTGCTTGAGCACCGCGCTCGATGCCGGAGCATAGGCACTCGGCTTGATGACCACGGTATTGCCCGCGGCAAGGGCGCCGGCGAGCGGCTCGAGTGTTAGCAAAAACGGGTAGTTCCACGGAGCCATGATAAGTGTGACGCCATAGGGCACGGCTTGCGTTTTGCACACGCTCACGGCGTTAGCGAGATCGCACGGACGCAGGCGTGGACGACTCCACCGAGCCACGTGAGCGATCTGATGTCGAATCTCGGAAAGCGACGTACCAATCTCGCACATATAGGCCTCGTCATGCGACTTCCCCAAATCGGTCTTGAGCGCATGGGCGATATCGGCCTCGTGGGCCCGCACCGCATCGCGTAAACTCACGAGCGCGCGACCCCGAGCATCGACATCAAACGTGGCGTGCGTCTTAAAGTAGGCGCGCTGATCGCCGACGATGCGCGCAATTTCCTCGGTGTTCATGTGCCCTCCTAGTTCTCGCCCTCAAACATACCACCTGCAACGACTTCATACATATGCTCGAGCTCCAAGCGGTCCATTAAAAGCGGAACGGGGTACAGGGGATTGGCCTCGGCATCGGCATTCGCCGCCATCTGCGGAATGTCGGAGCGGCGAATGCCCGCCACATATTTGGGAATGTCCAAGGCGGCGTTCATTCGATCGACCCAATCGATAAAGGCCTCGGCCGCCAGGCTGTCCCGCGCGTTAGCCGGCGCGATACCGGCCATGCGGGCAAGATCGGCGAGCTTAGGAGCAGCAGCTTCGCCATAGGCGCGAAGCATGTGCGGCAGGATAATGGCGTTGGCCAAACCGTGGGGAATCCCATAACGTCCGCCCAGACTGTGCGCGATGGCATGAACGTATCCAACGTAGGAGCGCGTAAAGGCAACACCCGCTTTATACGCTGCCGAAAGCATATTGCGGCGCGCCCGTATGTTGTCCCCACGCTCATAAGCATCGAGCAAATTGTCGTGGATGAGCAGCACCGCCTGACGCGCCATCTTGCGCGTATAGGGCGTGGTGCTTCGCCCGATAAAGGCCTCAACGGCATGCGTCAGGGCGTCCATGCCCGTCTGCCCCGTAATGGAAGCGGGCAGACCGCGCGTAAACTCGGGGTCGTGGACTGCAAAACGCGGGATGAGCACAAAGTCGTTAATGGGGTATTTGTAGTGCGTCCCGTCATCGGTAATTACCGCCGCAAGCGTGGCTTCGCTTCCCGTACCGGCGGTAGTGGGAACGGCGATGAGCAGCGGCAGGCGACGATGAATCCGCAGCAGGCCGCGCATCTTGTTGATGGGCTTGTTTGGCTGCGCGATGCGTGCTCCCACGCCCTTGGCACAGTCCATGGCCGAGCCACCGCCAAAGCCGATAATGGCCCGGCAGGCACTCTCTCGATACAGGGACGCCGCTTCCTCCACGTTTGAGACCGTGGGGTTCGCACGCGTTTCGGCATAGACCGTAACGCCAATCCCCCTGGATGCGAGCGCCGTCTCAAGCGGTGCCGTGAGCCCCAGACGGACAATGCCGGGATCCGTCACGATAAGGACCTTCTGGATCGAGCGCTTTTGAAGCACCGCGGGCACATCCTCGGCATGCTCTAAAATGCGCGGCTCGGTATAGGGCAGGATCGGCAATGCAATGCGAAAAACCGTCTGATATGTTCGGCACCAGGCACGACGGGCTAGATGCATAAAGGAAACTCCTTCATTTGTTGATAGGTCAACATTTGCTCGCCCGATTGTACTCAGCAGCGTCCGTATATGACTTGCAAACCGTTAATCAATCAACATCTTCATATCTCAAAATTGTTTTATTAAAAATCATTCCTAATAGGCTTCACATTTGGTTGCATTTATGGATAATAGAACTCGTCAAGACGCACGTCCGGAGAGGGCCCTTACGGGACCGGACGAGCGCACAATCGCCATCGATCGAAAGGATCGAATCATGAAGTTTGTTTGCCCCGTTTGCGGTTATGTGGAAGAGTTCGACGGCGACCAGCTGCCCGAGGACTTCAAGTGCCCCCAGTGCGGCGTTCCCGGTTCTCGTTTCCTGAAGCAGGAGGAGGGCCAGCTCGAGTGGGCTGCCGAGCACGTCGTGGGCGTCGCCAAGATGGAGGGCGTCTCTGAGGACATCGTTGCCGACCTGCGCGCCAACTTTGAGGGTGAGTGCTCCGAGGTCGGTATGTACCTGGCCATGGCTCGCGTCGCTCATCGCGAGGGCTATCCCGAGATCGGCCTGTACTGGGAGAAGGCTGCCCACGAGGAGGCCGAGCACGCCGCCAAGTTCGCTGAGCTCCTGGGCGAGGTCGTGACCGACTCCACCAAGAAGAACCTCGAGATGCGCGTTGAGGCCGAGAACGGCGCCACCGCCGGCAAGACCGATCTTGCCAAGCGCGCCAAGGCCGCCGGCCTCGATGCCATCCATGACACCGTGCACGAGCTGTCTCTTATACACATCTGACGCTGCC
>URHQ01000043.1 GCA_900547655.1 uncultured Collinsella sp. | reverse complement strand
CTCCGGTCTCGTGGGCTCGGAGATGTGTATAAGAGACAGCGTTACCGCGGTTGCCGCCAAAGCCGCCACGGTTGCCGCCGCGGTCGCCATAGCCACCACGGTTGCCGCCGAAGCCGCCGCGACCGCCACGGTCGCCGCCACGGTCACCAAAGCCGCCACGGCCGCCGCGATCGCCACCGCGACCGCCACGATCGCCGCCACGGCCGCCACGGTCGCCAAAGCCGCCGCGACCGCCACGGTCGCCGCCGCGGCCGCCGCGGTCGTCACGGCCGCCACGAGGACCGCGGTCCTCGTCCAGGCCCATGGCGACGAGCGGAGCGATAACCTTATCGAGAGCGGCCATCAGCTCGGTGGCCTCCTCATAAGAAAGCTCGGGCAGGAGCTTCTCCTTCTTGTTGGCAAGCTCGACCAGGCCCTCAGCGGCATCCTCGGCAGCGAAGACGACGATCTTGCGCATATCGCCCTCGGCGTCGTCGATGCGGCCGACCAGATCGGCAGCCTCGGCCTCGGCCATCAGGCCGTCGAGCTCACGAAGGCGCATGCCCAGCAGGTCGGACATTTCCTTCTGCTCCATCTTAGGCTTGAGGTCAAGAAGCTTGATGGCGCGCTCGATGTTCGCCATGCGCTCGGCCTTGGCCTCCTCCTCCTTGGAAATAGCAAAGCGACGGCTACGCAGCAGGCGGGCGGCCTTCTGCATCTTGTCCATCAGCTCTTCGTCATCGTAATCAACGGCGGCCTCGACAACCTCGGCCTCCTCCTCGGCGGAAACCTCGTCAGCAGCCTCAACCTCGGCAGCTTCGGTCTCCACGGTCTCGACTGCCTCAACCTCAGCAGCCATGGTCTCGTTCTCGGTCTCGTTCATGATCTCTTCGTTCTCAGACATGAGACTCCTTCTTGGCCCTCTCGGGCATCATCGCCCCATTCGCGGGGCCCGTCGCGCACTCTTTGCGCTTTAAACATTCATGCCTCTCGGCAAAACGACCATTAGTTTATGGTGTCGCCATCCAATCTAGCTGCAGAATCTATGTGCACACATTAATGCGACATGTGCGACTCGCGACGAGCGTACACCAGCGACGCCACGAACCCGACCACGGCAATTACAGCCGCCACACGCACGGCAGCTGCAAATCCAATCGCCTGGGCAACGTCGGTCGCAGCGCCAGCCGCGCCGGCAGTCGCAGCAGAACTCGAGAGCAGGCCGATAAACAGTGACGGGCCAAACGATGCGGCAATCATGTTCCACGTGTTGAGCAATGCCGTTCCGTGAGGGTGCTCAGCGGCAGGCAGTGTCTCCAAGCCGGCCGTTTGCGAGGGGCTCAGCACCAAACCGACTCCGGCATACACCACAACGTTCAGCGCCACGACGACGCCGATATTCATGCTTGCCGCCGTCATCGAGATTGCAATCTGCCCCACGGCAATCAGGGCAAAGCCGACCGGCAGCAGCGGCCATGCGCCGCGAGCATCCATCACGCGTCCGCCCACAATCGAGGTCACGGCGTTGCAGGCAATCGCCGGCAAAATGAGCAAGCCCGCAACAAGTGCGGTCATGCCGTATGCGCCCTCAAAATAGAGCGGCAACAAAACGCTCATCGAGAACGTTGTCATCATCGACACCACCACAAGCAAACACGCAGGCCAAAAACGAACGCTCGCCATGGGACGCACGTTAAGCACTGGATGCTCGAGCCTGAGCTGACGGACCGCAAACAGGCCGAGCAGCACAATGGCGGCGATAAGCGTCACGATGCCGGCAATCAGATTGGTCGAGAACTCGCCTACGGAATACACAAATGCCGTAATGCCAGCGGCGAGCAAAACAACCGACAGAATATCAAGCGTGGTGCTCGAGCGCTCTCCGACATTCTGAACAAGCTTAACGCCCGCCGCAGCGACCACAATGCCGCCCACCAGCGGCACTACGAACACCGCCCTCCAGCCAAACAACGTGCACATAAGACCGCTGATTACGGGTCCAAACGCCGGCCCTAGCGTAATGCAGGCACCGCCCAGGCTCAGATACAGACCGAGCTTCTCGCGCGGGGCGCAAGACAGCACCACGTTCATCATGAGCGGAAACAAGATGCCCGATCCCGCAGCCTGCAAAATACGACTTGGCAGCAAAACGCTAAACGACGGAGCGATCAGACACAGGACTTCGCCGGCGACCATGCATCCGCATGCGAAAAACAGCAGCTTGCGCGTCGAGAAACGGCCGGACAGGAAGGCCATGATGGCCGTAAAGATCGACGTCACGATCATGTAGCCCGAGACGAGCCACTGCGCCGTGGTGGCACTCACCGAAAAGGCTGCCATAATGTCGTGCAACGCCACGTTAATGATGTTCTCGTTAAACGCGGCAACAAAGGCTGCAATATACATAACGATGAGAATCACCGCAGTGGCCGATGGCGTTGCTTGAACTTGTTGCTGAGATTTGCTCCCCATGCATTTCCTTCCTCTTGGAACGACAGTCGCATCGCCCCAGAGGAACAGTCCAGGGCGAAAAATGAGCCCTAGACTTACGCCAGACGCCGTACACGACAAATCTGGCAACATGGTCCAACGTTGAAAGATTGTAACGCGGACGTGCAGCTTTCCTTCCGCGCTATTATTAAAAGTCCACGAAAGCATAAGACATGAGGAGCCCGCCATGATTAAGCCCATCATGAAATCCGAGTTCTTTTTGCGCCTGCCTTCCGAAGACGCGGGACCCGACGATGCCGTGACCGGGCAGGATCTCCTGGATACACTCCACGAGCATGAGCACGAGTGCGTGGGCCTCGCCGCCAACATGATCGGCGTGCGCAAACGCATCATCTGCGTAAAGGACGGCAACAGGACGCTCCTGATGTACAACCCTCAAATTCTTGAGCAGGTCAATGCCTATCAGACGAGCGAAGGATGTCTCTCGCTGATCGGCGAGCGTCCCTGTACCCGCTATCGCCGCATTAAGGTGGAGTATTTGGACGAGAACTTCGTCCACCGCATCAAAAACTTCTCGGGCTACACCGCCGAAATCATCCAGCACGAAATCGACCATTGCTGCGGAATCGTTATTTAGTTCCGCCGATTCAAGAAAGCTCCCTGCAGCAAAACAACTGCAGGGAGCTTTTCATAGTGCGGAGTTTCTATCCCCTACGACTGACGGTAATGGTCAAAGAAATCGGCGAGGTCTTCGAGCGACTCTTTGAGCACTTCCATGCGCGGCAGGTACACGATACGGAAGTGGTCGGGCTCAGCCCAGTTGAAGCCGCCGCCACGCGTGATCAGGATCTTCTTCTCGTGCAGCAGGTCAAGGGCGAACTGCTCGTCATCGGTGATGTTGAACTTTTTAACATCCATCTTGGGGAAGATGTAGAACGCCGCACGCGGCTTGACCACCGAGATGCCGTCGATCTTGTTGAGCGCCTCATACACAAAGTTGCGCTGCTCGTAGACACGGCCGCCGGGACGGATGTAGTCGTTGACCGACTGATGGCCACCGAGTGCCGTCTGAACGATCGACTGAGCCGGCACGTTGGAGCACAGGCGCATGTTCGAGAGCATGTTGACGCCCATGATGAAGTCGCTCATGCAGCGCTGGTTGCCCGAAAGCACCATCCAGCCAATACGATAGCCCGCGATCATGTGCGACTTGGAAAGGCCGCTAAAGGTGACGCAGGGCAGGTCGGGGGCGAGCGAGGCAATCGAGACGTGCTCGTAGCCGTCCATGCACAGGCGGTCGTAGATCTCATCGGCAAAGATCATCAGCTGATGCCTACGTGCAACCTCGACGATGCCCTCGAGCACCTCGCGCGGATAGACGGAACCCGTGGGGTTGTTGGGGTTGATGATGACGAGAGCTTTGGTCGCGCTCGTAATCTTGGACTCCATATCCTCCAAGTCGGGATACCAATCCGCTTGCTCATCACACAGATAATGTACGGGATGACCGCCGGCAAGGGTCGCGCACGCCGTCCACAGCGGGTAGTCGGGGCTGGGGATCAGAATCTCGTCGCCATTGTCGAGCAGCGCGTTCATCGAAAGCTGAATGAGTTCGGACACGCCGTTGCCCGTGTAGATGTGCTCCATCTGAACATTGGGCAGGCCCTTGATCTGCGAGTACTGCATAATCGCCTTGCGCGCAGAGAACAGGCCGCGCGAGTTGGAATAGCCTTCGCAGTCGGGCAGCTGCTGGCGCATGTCCTTGATGACCTCATCGGGCGTGCGGAAACCGAAGGGCGCCGGGTTGCCGATATTGAGCTTGAGGATGCGCTCGCCCTCGTCCTCCATACGGGCGGCCTCGTCGACGACGGGACCGCGCACGTCATACAGGACGTTATCGAGCTTGGTGGATTTAGAAAAAGTACGCATGGTGGTGCTCCTTGCAATTTGAGCTAAGGGATGGGGTTCGGGCTTGGAATCGTTGCGGGGTGATGATGCCTCGCCTTGATCGGCGTCGCCGGCAAGCAGCCAGGTAACATCGACCTCCAAAATACGGGCGAGCAGCTCAGCCACATCGCGCCGCGGGATCGTCTTGCCGCTCACATATTGGCTCATCTGACTCTTGCCGAGTTTTTTGCCGAGCATCTCCGATGCGCGGATCACGTCCGACTGGCGAACGTCGCGATCGGACATAGCCTGTCGCAGGCGATCGCTAAACGTCTCTTGGGCCACTAGAACCTCCTTGCTGGCAAAGTTCAATTTATAGAACACGAATTGAACCATGGTTCAATTTAGCAAGCAGTATAACGCGGCGCTTCATTCGAAAGTTCAATTTCATAAGAAAATGTATCGGACTCCGAGATCTGCCCAAAGCAAACAATGGCGTGTACACGTTTAGAGGTATTCGAGAAAACGGGCGGCGGCAAGCGAAACATCGGCCGTTCGATATATGGCATTGATCTGCCGATGGGGATGTCCCTCGAGCGAACGCACGGCAACATCGAACTGACAACGGCGCAAGATGAGCGCGGGAAGAATGCTCACGCCCAGGCCGTCCTCGACCATAGCCATAATCGCATAATCATCCCAGGTCGACAGCTTGGAGCACACCGTCAGCCCCGCCCGACGGAACAGCGGCGTAATCTCGTCATCGGTGCCGCGTTCTAGCAGAATAAACTGCTCGTTAGCCAAATCGGAAAGAGAGACGGCCTCCGCCGTGGCAAGCAAAGAGCCTGCCGGCACTACCGCCATCAACTCGTCGCGCACCAAAGGCCGCGATGCCATGCCATTTTCTCGGGGCTCATGCGGGATAAAGCCCAGATCGCAGCGGCCCTCTGACACCCATTGTTCAATCTCTGAGTAATCGCCCATCAGCAACTCGTAATCGACGTCCGGGTGATCGGCGCGAAAGCGCGCAATCACTGGCGGCAGCACGTGGGTCGCCACACTCGAAAACGTACCGATGCAGATTTTGCCGCGCATGAGCCCGCGCATCTCATCCACCCGTCGCTGCAAGCGAGTGAATTCCTCGCAGAGCGCCTCGACAGCCGGCATGACCTGCCGCCCGTCGGCAGAAAGCACTACGCCCTCGCGACTGCGGTCGAGCACCTTAAAGCCCCAATCGGCCTCAAGATCGGCCACCATACGGCTCACGCCCGACTGCGAATAGCTCAGGCGCTCGGCAGCACGCGTAAAGCTTCCGGCGCGCACCGTCTCCAGCAGCACCTGCATCTTTTGAATATTCGTTTCCACGACACGCCTCCACCTTTACATGATTTTTTGTCATGTTAGCCATGCATTATATTCGCTTTTCTTCTATTGCCAGTTCACCCATAGTGAACATGCTCGAATATAGAGGGGACGGAAGCGCATGGACAACGGACTGTTTACGTACTTAGCAGCATTGCTATTGTTTGGCTCCAACGGCATCATCGCCGCTGCCATCGCGCTGCCGAGCTCCGATATCGTGCTACTGCGCACGTTTTTGGGCGCCCTCTCGCTTGTCACTATCCTTGCCATCACCCAACGCCATAAACTGCAGGCGCCATCTCGTCCCCGCGAAGCCGCAGCACTCCTTCTGTCGGGAGCCGCGCTGGGTGCCAGCTGGATTTTTCTGTTCCGTGCCTACCAGACGATCGGCGTCGGCGTTTCCTCGCTGCTGTACTACTGCGGCCCCATCATCGTTATGGCCCTCTCCCCGCTCATTTTTGGCGAGAAGCTGACCGGCGGTAAAATCACCGGCTTCATAGCCGTCGCCTGCGGCGCCTTCCTCATCGCGGCCCAAGGTCTGGGCGGCAATATACCCATCGCGGGCATCGTGTGCGGCATCGCCTCGGCCTTCTGCTACGCGTTGATGGTCATCGCTAGCAAGGGTGCGCCACACATCGAAGGCCTCGAGAACTCCACGCTCCAGGTGAGCGCCGCCTTTGTGACCGCGCTGGTCCTCACGCTCATCACGCAGGGCGCTCCCTCATTCCTGTCCGCCGGCGTCGCCACCAGTATTGATTGGCGCGCCGTCGTCATGCTCGGCGTCGTCAACACCGGCATCGGTTGCCTGCTCTACTTTAGTGCCGTCGCCAAGCTGCCCGTCCAGACCGTCGCGGTCGTCGGCTACCTCGAGCCGCTTTCGGCCGTCGTGTTCTCGGCCGTCCTTTTGGGCGAAGCCATAACACCGGTCCGCCTGATGGGCGCCGCGCTTATCATCGGCGGCGCGATTTTTTGCGAACTCGCCGGCAAACGCGCAAACGCCAAGGCTGGCATCGCCCGGACAGTACGTGCTTAAAAGCCCCTGCTTTGAAATGCTACCTGCGTAGATAAATAATCCCCAGCTGAGGATTATTGTCTAAAATAACCCGATGTGCCAAACTGCTCTTGTATGTATAAAGACGGCATAAAGTTTTTTGTCCTAGACAGATAACCGGATGTCTAAGGGAGTCCTCGTGGCACACAATAAACTGGAGGCAAACCTCCAAGACCAGCACGGGCAAGGCGGGCACGGAGCCATCCCCCTCTCCGCTGGCATGCTGCTCGTAACGCTCGGCGTCGTCTATGGTGACATCGGCACGAGCCCCATGTACACCATGAAATCAATCGTCGCCAACAACGGCGGCATCGGTACCGTCAGCGAGGACATGATCCTAGGCGCGCTTTCGCTCGTCATCTGGACCATGACGCTCGTGACCACGGTCAAGTACGTGGTAATCGCCATGAAGGCCGACAACCACAACGAAGGCGGCATCTTCGCCCTGTTCAGCCTCGTACGCAAGGTGGCACCATGGCTGATTCTGCCCGCCATGATCGGCGGTGCGGCACTGCTTGCCGACGGCATCCTCACCCCCGCCGTCACGGTCACCACAGCCATCGAGGGTCTGCGCACCATCGAATGGGGCCATGCGCTGCTGGGCGACGGCCAGACCAACGTCATCATCATCACAATCATCATTATCTGCGGCCTATTTGCCATGCAGCGCGCCGGCACCTCGTCAATCGGCAAGCTCTTCGGCCCGCTCATGACGCTGTGGTTCCTGTTCCTGGCAGGCGCCGGTCTGTTCAACATGCTCGGCAACCTGTCCATCTTGCGCGCGCTCAACCCCATCCGTGGCATCATGTTCCTGTTCTCGCCCATCAACCACTCGGGCATTATGGTGCTCGGCTTTGTCTTCCTGTCGACAACCGGTGCCGAGGCACTCTACTCGGACATGGGCCACGTGGGCAAGGCAAACATCTATGCATCCTGGCCATTTGTTAAGGCGGCCCTTATCCTCAACTATCTGGGTCAGGGAGCTTGGCTACTCGCCAATAACTCCAACCCCCAGATGCTCGCGATGGATATCGTTAACCCGTTCTATATGATGCTTCCCGAGCCCCTGCGCCCCTTTGCCATTGTGCTTTCGGCCGTGGCGGCCATCATCGCCTCACAGGCGCTCATCACCGGCTCGTTCTCGCTGGTATCCGAGGCAACGCGCCTCAACCTTATGCCGCACCTGCGCATCCACTACCCCAGCGACACCAAGGGCCAGCTCTATATTCCGCTCGTCAACAACATCATGTGGGTCGGCTGCATCTTCATCGTGCTGCTGTTCCAGAACTCCGAGCGCATGGAAAGCGCCTATGGCCTCGCCATCACCGTGACCATGCTCATGACCACCACGCTGCTGACGAGCTATATCGCCGGCATCCTCAAGCACAAGCTGGGCGCCTGCATCTTTGCCCTGCTCTTTGGTGCCATTGAGCTGTGCTTCTTCGCTTCGTGCCTTACCATGTTCTTTGACGGCGGCTACGTCATGATCTTCCTGGCCGCACTGCTGTTCGGCCTTATGTATGTGTGGCGTCGCGGCACCGCCATCGAGCGCACGCAGACGATTCTGCTGCCCGTCTCCAAGTACATCGACCAGCTCAACCGCCTGCGCAATGACGAGACCTACCCCGTGCTCGCCGACAATCTGGTGTTCCTCACCAACAGCCCCGACCCGCTCACGCTCGACCGCGACGTGCTCTATTCCATCCTGGACAAGCACCCCAAGCGCGCCAAGGCATATTGGTTCATCAACGTACACGTTACCGACGAGCCCTATACGCACGAGTATTCCGTCGAGACCTTTGGCACGGATTTTTTGTTCCGCGTGCGCTTGGACCTGGGCTTTAAGGTCAATCAGCGCATCAACGCCTACCTGCGCCAGATCGTTGGCGACCTGATGGCCTCGGGTGAGTTGCCGCCGCAGCACCACACCTACTCCATCTACGAGACGCGCGGCAACGTGGGCGACTTCCGTTTTTGCATGCTGCGCAAGATGCTTGCCCCCGAAACGGACATCAACCGCAACGACCATCGCGTCATGGCCATCAAGTACGCCGTCCGCCGCGCCTGCGGAAGCCCGGCACGTTGGTATGGTCTCGAGAACTCGGCCATCATCATCGAGTACGTACCGCTCTTTGCCCGCATGCGCCCGGCCGTCAAACTCGTGCGCACCCAGGTGCCGCTCGAGATCCAGATCGAAGAGGCCGAGGAAATGGAAGTCGACATCTTCTCGGACGACTTGGTCAACGGCAACGAGGCCGGCAAGAGCATGAACGTCGATCCCACCGAGCTGCTCGAGAGTGTCGCCGATACGCCCGAACAGCAACAGCTCGACGGCCTCGAGAGCGAACAACTCAACGACGCCAACTTCTAGCGACGTCACAAATCAACGACAGCGGCCCTGCACCTCACGGGAGATGCAGGGCCGCTTTGCATTGCGGTAAAGCTATCGGCTACGAACGGCGCGGCTCGGGAACCACGAGCCTATCGGGGCTCGCGCCCTCGGCATCCATCAGGCTCACGTAGCGAATCGACGGATCCCCATACATCGCGTAGTAATAATTGCCCGTGCGCGCGCTAAAGCATCCGGTGTAGATAGTCTTCTCGAACTTGCCATCGCCCATCCTGGACGCTCCCTCGATCATCACCACGCCCTCGAGCGAGCGGAACATGCGAACGACGTTTTCGGTCTCGCTCTCCTTTTGCGGGTAATTGGCATTGAGGTACGCCGCCTTTACAAAACGGCTCGGCGAATAGCAATCGCCCGGAATGCCGCGCATGCCGGCACCGGCTCCATAGGGCTTGAGCTCGGCGCCACGCCATGTCGCCGTCTGCGGAAAATCGCTTGTGGCGGTGATATAGGTGCGCAGGTTTTCCATGTGCCACGGGAAGGTCGGCTGGTTGGCAAGGGTGTCGACCGGATCGTCGTATACATGCAGGCCGTCAGCCATCATCTCGACCACGATGCTGCGCTGGCTGTCGCCGATAATCCAATGGAGCAGCGACACGCCCAGCCCCTCTCCGGCAGATTTGGCGACAATCACCGTGTCGCGCAGCGCGGCCTCGACCTCATCGACCGTCGAGAACGTCGCTGCCACCCACAGGGGAAACTCATAGGCCGCGATATTGGTCTTGCCGTCGACAGGATCCTCGGCATACTCGGCATAACCCGGGAAATTGAGACCCGCCACGGCGAGGCCCGCATCGTTGCCGCAATCGAAAAACATAGGGTAGTTCTTGTAATCGATGCACATACCGATCACCGCGTGCGCCGCTGTCGCGTCGTCGATAAACGAATACGGAATGTGAAACCCGCGCGGCATCACGCGAACCTGTTGGCCGTAGTCAAAGCTCCAGTCGAGATTGCGGCCCAGATACATGTGGCCAGAATTATCGGTAAATCGAATACTCGTACACATAGCGCCTCCTAGCTTTACGTTCTTGCTAATTTCATTGTCTCCAAACAAAAAGGCGCTAAACACAAAAGCCCGGACATGACAACAATGTCATGCCCGGGCTATTCAAGCAGGATAAACTCAACCAAGTTAACCCCGCAGGTCGTCTAAGGGGTCAAAGTGCCGCAGATTGCCACGAAAGAGGAGCGAAGCGTACTTAAGGTACGCGAGCGACGATTGAGCGGCAAGGTGCGGTGCTTTGGTCCCCTTAGACCAACTTTCCAAGACAGTGGTCGATCATATGCTGGATCATCTGCGCCTCAAAGCCCGCGTAGTCGCGGCGGCACTCCTTCATCTTGCCGTCGACGATCTGATCAAAGGCGACCTTGCACTTGATATAGCGCGTGGACTTGGTGACCTCCTCGTGCGTCAGGCAGCTCTCCTCCATCTTGCTGGCGCCCAGGCCAAACACCAGACGGGGGTTGTAGAGTACGTGAGGCTCGCCGGCGTCGTCCAGATAGACGCAGACCTTCTTGGTAACGCCAATCTGGTTAGCGGCAAGGCAGCCGGCATCGTCGAGCGACTTGATGGTATCGATCAGGTCCTGTGCGACCGACTCGTCCTCGACGGTCGCAACCTCGCAACGCTGGGACAGGATAGCCTCGTCGTGGCAAAGCTCTTTAATCATACGTTCCTCCATAGGGGTCGTTGTAACCGCTTAAGTATACGGTACCTACACATTTTCATGCGAAAAATACCGTCCGTCTGCTACGAAGCGCCGAACTTCAACATGCGAGGAACATCGACCTTCCAAAGGCGATATAGTAGGTAAGTTCGTGTCAATCGGCCTAAACTCGGGGCCGAACAAGGAAAGGGTATGCATGGACGAACTTTTTCACGTCAGTGAGCGCAAGTCCACAATCGGGACCGAACTCCGCGCTGGACTGACAACATTCCTGGCGATGGCCTACATCATCGCCGTCAACCCCGCGGTGCTCTCGGGCGCTGGCATCGATGCGGGAGCGCTCGCCTGCGCCACCTGCCTGGGCGCCGGCATCATGACCATCTGCATGGGCATCTTCGCCAACCGCCCGCTCGCCTGCGCGTCGGGCTTAGGCGTCAACGCGATGATCGCCGGAATCACCACCACCGTCTGCGGCGGTGACTGGCACGTGGCCATGAGCGTCATCTTCCTCGAGGGTATCGTCATCTTGCTGCTCGTGCTTTGTGGCCTGCGCGAGGCCATCATGGACGCCATCCCGGTTGTCCTGCGTCACGCCATCTCGGTGGGTCTGGGCCTGTTCATCGCCATGATTGGCCTGTGCGATGCCGGCATTATCACCGCTGGCGCCGGTACACTCGTCGGTCTGGGCGACATCACCTCCCCCACCTTCATCGTCGGCATCATCTCCATCCTGGTGACGGTCGCCCTCGCCTGCCGCAACGTCCCCGGCTCGCTGCTCATCGGCATCGTCGTCGCCGTCATCGCCGGTATCCCCCTAGGTGTGACCCAGGCTCCGACCGGTATCATCGCCCCGCTCGACTTCTCGAGCATCGGTGGCCCCATCGCCGACGCCGGCGGCGCGCCCGCCATCGTCAAGGTCCTTACCGACCCCACGCTCCTCGTCATCTCGTTCTCGCTGCTCATGAGTGACTTCTTCGACACCATGGGCACCGCGATGGCCGTGGCCAAGCAGGGCGAGTTCCTCACCGACGACGGCAACGTCGAGAATATCAAGGAGATCCTGATCGTCGACTCCGCCGCCGCTGCTGTGGGCGGTTTCATGGGCGTCTCCTCCATCACCACCTTCGTCGAGTCCACTTCCGGCGCCGCCGACGGTGGCCGCACGGGCCTCACCTCCGTCACCACCGGCGTGCTGTTCATTCTCGCCGCGTTCTTCTCCCCCATCGTCACCATCGTTTCCAGCGCCGCCACCTGCGGTGCTCTGGTCTACGTCGGCTACCTCATGATGAGCGAGGCCTCCGAGATCGACTGGTCCGACGTGTCGCAGGGTTTCCCGGCGTTCATGATTGTCGCCGGCGTGCCCTTCACCTACTCCATCTCTGCCGGCATTGGCCTGGGCTTTATCGCCTACGTGGTCGTCGCGCTCTTTAAGGGCGAGGCCTCCAAGATCAAGCCGCTCATGTGGATCGCAGCCCTTGCCTTCCTCGTCTACTTCTTCGTGGCGTAACGGCATAGTCTGCTAAAACAAAACAACAGGGCGCGGAGTCGCATCGAACGGCTCCGCGCCTTTCTTTTAGCGTCTGCCCCCGTGCCAGCGTGCGACAATTGAGGCTGTCAATATCACAACACCGAGAGAAGCCTGCCTTGGAAGCGCATCATAAGCAGATAACCGTTTATTCAGAGTGCGCGGAAGGCGCGCCCGTCATCTACCTCCCCGTTGTCATGGGCGACGGTAGTGAAGTCTACGAGCGCTGCCGAGAGCTCGACTGCCCGCCGTTCACCCTTGTCGCCATTGGAGGGCTCGATTGGAATCGCGAGCTGAGCCCCTGGGAATGCGACGGAGCTATACGAGATGCCGAGCCCTTTGGCGGACAGGCCGCTGGTTTTCTTGACGAGTTGTTGAAGCAGATAATCCCCCAGGCCGAATCATCGCTCCCGCAACCGCCCGCCTGGCGCGGCGTTGCCGGCTACTCGTTGGCGGGTCTTTTTGCACTGTGGGCACTTTGGCAAACAGATGTCTTTGAGCGCGTGGCGAGTGCATCGGGGTCGCTGTGGTTCCCCGGCTTTATCGACTACGCGCGCGAGCGCACGATGACGGCTACGCCCGACGCCGCCTATCTGTCGCTCGGTAAAAAGGAAACCAAGACGCCCAACCGCATGATGCGGCACGTACTCGACGACACGCGCGCGATGGAAGAGCTGTTTATCGAGCGCGACATCCCAACAACGCTGGAGCTCAACCCCGGCAATCATTTTGCCCAAACTGACCTGCGCATGGCGCGCGGCATCCACTGGATACTGACGCATTAAAAATGGCGTCCACGCGTACGCACGGGCGCCATTTTTTGATTTAGCTGAACACAACTACTATTCGACAGTCTCCTCAAGTTCAGATACGGCGGGCGTCGAGGATTGGGACATGGAAGTCCTTTCATGATGGAAGGGCGTTCAGACATATCGGATAACCTGCCCGAACGATACGATCCGAACCATTGTACGTGATACGCCATGTCTCGCGCGCACCGCCACCTGCAAACGGTAGCGTTACTTCCAAACGCGCTCGGCAATGCGCTTGACCAGCGCGATCTTTGCCCACTGTTCGTCCTCGGTCAGTTTGTTGCCAATCTCACAGCTGGCAAAGCCGCACTGGGGCGACAGGTACAGGTTCTCGAGCGGCACATACTTTGCGGCCTCGTGGATACGTTCGACGATGGCATCCTCGTCCTCGAGCTCAGCGGCCTTGGTGGTCACCAGGCCCAGCACGACCTTCTTGCCGGGAGCAACATACTTGAGCGGCTCAAAGCCACCGGCGCGCGGCGTATCGAACTCAAGGTAGAACGCGTCGACGTTCTCATGTGCGAACAGGTACGGCGCAATGGGATCGTAACCACCCTCGAAGGCATACGTGGAGTGATAGTTGCCGCGGCACACGTGCGTGTTGATAACCAGATCGTCGGGCTTGCCCGCGATGGCGGCATTGTTGAGCGCCACGCCCAGCTCGCTCACCTTTTGCAGGTCAACCGGGCTCATGCCGGTCTTGGACACAAAGTCGGTATCGCAATAGATGCCCCAGGTGCAGTCATCAAATTGGATGTTGCGGCAGCCTGCTGCGTACAGGTCGGCGATCACCGTGCGATAAGCGGCCGCAATGGCGTCGGCAAGTTCCTCATCGGTCTTATAGACAGCGCGCAGGCTCTCCTGCTGGCCATCGCAGCGATCGAGCGTGACCTCAGAGAACGTCTGGATCGGCGCCGGAATGGTCTGGCGTGCGACCTGGCCCTCCCCCTCAAGCGCCTTGACGAACTTAAAATGCTCGACGAACGGGTGGTTCTCGCCGCTAATGGGACCAGTAACCACGGCGGTGTCGGCCGTCGTCTCCTCATCATGGAACATATAACCCGTGCGTGAGGTGCGGCGCTCAATGCCGTTAAGGCCCCACATAAAATCGAGGTGCCAGTAGCTGCGGCGGAACTCGCCATCGGTGATCACCTGCAGGCCGGCGGCCTTCTGCTTGGCCACCAAATCGCGAATGGCATCGTCCTCGACGGCCTTAAGGCCGGAAGCGTCGAGTTTACCCGCGACATAGGCGGCACGGGCGTCCTTTACAGCCTGCGGGCGAAGAAAGCTGCCGACGATATCGGCGCGAAACGGCGCGTTCGGTTGAATCGAAGTGCTCATAGATATCTCCCTTTGCATTGGTTGCTTTACTGGGACAGAGTATGAGCGCTCATATGACCATCGTAAAATATACGTTTATAACAGTTTGATATAGATGTTTCCTATATCAGTCTGGACTGTCATAAAGAGACTTGAACCGTGCGGAGCACAGCAGTCTAGATATGCTGACGAATCGCGTCGATATAGGCCCGACCGTAGCGCGTAAGCGTCGTGTTCTTGCGCGTGATGATGCCAATCTCCATGTACTCGTCCACGTCGAGCGGAATCGAGATAATGCCGGGGCCGTTGAGCTCGTGGCTGATCACGCCCGAGCATACCGTGTAGCCGTTGAGGCCCATGGCCAAATTGAACAACGTCGCACGGTCGCGCACGCGGATATTTTTGCGACGCTCGAACGTCGAGGTCAGCTCCTCGGAATAGTAAAACGAGTTGTAGCTGCCCTGCTCGTAGGACAGGAACGGGTAGTCTTCCAGATCCTCGAGCGTCACGCTGGAGCGGTCCGCCAGCGGATGGTCGGCGCAGACGAAGACATGCGGCGTGGCGCAGAAGAGTCCTTCGAACACGAGATCGTTGGCCACCAGCATGCGCTCGATGACCTCGCGGTTGTGCTCGGACAGATATAGGATGCCCAGCTCGCTTTTCATGTGCGCGACATCCTCGATAATCTCGTGGGTTTGCTCCTCGCGCAGGGTGAAGTCGTAACGCGCGGCATCGAACTCGCGGATCACGTCGACAAACGCGTTGACGGCAAAGGAATAATGCTGGCAGCTCACACTAAAGTGCGGCACCTGCTCGGATGCGCCCTTGTACTTGCCCTCGAGCAGGTCGGCCTGGTCGAGTACCTGGCGCGCATAGCCCAAGAAGGTCTCGCCTTCCTCGGACACAATGACGCCCTTGTTGGTGCGCTCAAAGATGTGCACACCCATCTCGTTTTCGAGATCGCGAATCGACGCGGTAATCGAAGGCTGCGACACAAAGAGACGGCGCGAGGCCTCGGTAATGCTGCCGCATTCGGCAACTTTGACGACATATCTGAGCTGCTGGAGCTTCATGGCTGTCTCCTTAGCTGTTCGCGAGATTCGCGTCGGCTGCACCCTCCTGACGCATAAACGGCGGCATCTCCCCCGTCGCGGCGCAGGCGGCAATCTGATGCAGAGCCCCGGCGACCGCATCATCTGCCGCGGCGCCGATATGCCAGCGCGCGGCAGCCGTGACGGCCTCGTTGGCATTGGCGACTGCAACGGAGTTGGGAACGGCATCGATCATGGGCAGATCGTTATCGGAATCGCCAAATACGGCCACCTCGTCGGGCGTCAGGACCAAGGCGCGCGCCAGCTCCAGCGCAGCGCAGCCCTTGTCCCAACCATCCGGAAGGATGTCGAACAGGCGCACTCGGTTGTTGGGAAACACAAGCGAGAGTTCCGGCATCTCAACGGCAACGCGCTCGCGTAGCTCCGCGAGCTCCTCACGCGAACGGGCACTCCAGATATTTGCCTTAAACACCGGCGCGTCATCGACGACGGGACGGCACGGGGCCTCTTCGCCTTTGAGCCACGCATTGCCGCCCGACTCCATAGCGCGACGTACACGCTCGGGATTGCTCGTCACGCAATAGGCATCGTTACCCCAAAAGTCATCGCCCAGGCTGTAGACTTTTAGAAATGTATCGTCGGTTTCTTGCTCCAGATAGTCAGCCAAACGTATCAGAGCACCGTTGTCGATTGCGCGCGAAGCGACTACTTCGCCGTCGACAAACATCACCTGGCCGTTACAGAACGCACCGGTCGAAAAACACTCGGAACGGTTTTTGAACATCCAGCCCATCGCGGACGGCTGACGACCCGAAACCGGCCCAAAGTGCAGACCCGCCGCCTGCATGGCATGAATACCCTCAATGGCGTAGTCGCTGGCGCCGTCATGCCCGGCTGGAATCAGCGTATCGTCCATATCGGTCAGCACAAGTTTGATCATAGAGTCCCCCAGTCATTTTCACCGCAACCATTGTAACGGTGCGCTAGTATAGGGAACAACAGATTCGATGCGGGAGTGCCGGCGGTGCAAACCACAAGGCTGAGAGGGCATGGGGCCCAATCCTTTGAACCTGTCAGTTAATGCTGGCGTAGGGAGCATGCCGCCTTTACAGGAGCGCTGTCTATGCACAGCGCCCCTTTTCTATGCCAAGGAGGCATGTGCAGTGATTGATTCGGAACAGCTTAAGCAACATATGGTCAAGGCCGTGGAGGAGATTCGCACCACCAATCCGATGGCCGGCTCCATCACCAACACGGTGACGATCGACTTTGTCGCCAACGCGCAGCTCGCTGTGGGTGGATCGGCCGCCATGGTCTATCTTCCCGACGAGGGCGAGGCGCTCGTTGCCGGCGGCGGCGCCATCTATCTCAATATGGGCACGCTCTTCCCCATCTACGAGCAGACGATTCCCCGCGCGGCCAAGGCGGCACACGACGCCGGCAAGCCCTGGGTGCTCGATCCGGTGGGCCTGGGCATCGGTAGCCTGCGCACCCAGTTGGTAAACGAGCTCAAGCAGTATAAGCCCGCCATCGTGCGCGGCAACGCCTCCGAGATCATCGCGCTCGCCGGCCTGTGGGGTCTTGAGGGCGAGGCGGCCGATCTGAGCCGCGTACGCGGTGTCGATACCACCGACACGGTAGACGCCGCCCGCAATGCCGCGGTGGCGCTCGCCCGCTACACCGGTGGCGCCGTTGTGGTCTCGGGCGAAGTCGACCTGATCACCGACGGCACGACCGTGGCCAAGTCCCACGGCGGCAGCCCGCTCATGTCCAAGATCACCGGCTGCGGCTGCTCGCAGGGCGGCGTGCTGGCCGTGTACGCCTGCGCCGCCGATCCGTTTACGGCAGCCGTCTGCGGTGCCGCCGTCTACAACGTTGCCGGCTCGCGTGCCGCCGCTGTCGCCGACGCCCCGGCGAGCTTTAAGGTCGCCTTTATCGATGAGCTCTACCGCGCGAGCGCCCAGGACATCGCCGATAACCGACTCGAGCTCGAGGAGGCATAAGCCATGTCCGAGCCCGCAACCAATGCCGGCATGAACACGCTCGTCGCTGTGGCCATCGCCCCATGCGGCACCGGCGATGAGCTATCCGCCGAGGTCGCCGAGGTCGTGCGCGTCATTCGCGAGAGCGGCCTTCCCAACCGCACCACCTCGATGTTCACCGAGATCGAGGGCGACTGGGACGAGGTCATGCAGGTCGTGCGCGACGCAACCTTTGTGTTGGCGAGCAAGGGCATCCGCACCGAAGTCGTGCTCAAAGCCGATATCCGGCCCGGATTTACCGACACCATGACCGGCAAGCTCGAGCGCATGGAAGCACAGATCAAGAAGCAGGAGGAAGCACGATGAGCATCCGCGACAACCTTGATATCTCGGCCTATCTGGTACTCGGCCCCGAAAACACGCTCGGGCGCCCCGTGGGCGATGTGGTGGCCCAGGCGCTCGACGCCGGCTTTACCTGCATCCAGGTGCGCTCCAAGGTGGCAAGCGCCCGCGAGATCATTGCGCTGACCGGCGACGCCGCGCAGGCAATCGCTCAGGCCGGCAAGACCGGTCAGGTCGCCTTGCTGATCGACGACCGTCTGGACTGTGTGCTTGCCGCACGCGAGCAGGGTATTGCCGTCGACGGCGTGCACGTGGGCCAGAGCGACATTCCCGTCGAGGTCTGCCGCAAGCTTCTGGGCCCCGATGCTATCGTGGGCCTTTCGGCCCGTTGCGAAAAGATGCTCGAGTACGTCAAGACCGCCGACATGAGCCTGGTCGACTACCTGGGCATCGGCCCGCTCCACGAGACCGAGACCAAGCGCGACTGCGGACGCGCGGCCGACGGCTCTATCATCACCAAGAGCTTTGAGGACCTGGCCGCACTTCACGCGGCAAGCCCCGTGCCTATCGTGGTGGGCGGCGGCGTCAAGACGGCCGACCTGCCGCAGCTTAAGGCCACCGGCGTCGACGGCTTCTTTGTGGTGAGTGCCGTCTGCAGCGCCGATGACCCCCACGCCGCGGCCAAGGA
>URHQ01000042.1 GCA_900547655.1 uncultured Collinsella sp. | reverse complement strand
AGCCTCGGGATGCGCGACGCTGCCGGGGTTGTTGTCGACCACATAGAACGTGTCGCGAGCCGATCGGCTCGGGTGATCCATGGGGGCGTTGAGCGCGGTGAAGTTGTAGTAGGAGGTGTCGACCATGGGGCCGGACTCGACGGTGTAGCCGATACCGCAGAAGATGTCCTCGGCCTCCTCGATGATCTGCTTGATCAGGTGCTGGTGACCGATCTGCGGACGGATACCCGGCAGCGTAATGTCGACGGCCTCGTGCTCGAGTGCGTGCTTGAGGGCGGCGGCCTTCATCTCGGTGGTGCGCTCGTCGAGCATGCCCTCGATCAGTTGGCGCATCTCGTTGGCGCGTTTGCCCATCATGGGACGATCCTCGGGGGCGAGCTTGCCCATCATGCGCATCAGGCCGGTGATACGGCCCTTGCGGCCGAGCAGCTCAACGCGCGCGGCCTCGAGCTTGGCGGCGTCGTCGGCGCTAGTGACGAGCTCCTTGGCCTCTTCCTCGAGTTTGACCAGATCATCAATCAGACTCATGTCTTCCCTTTCGTCTCTCGCGCATCCGTGCTCCGGGACGGCTGACGCCGCCCGATGCTGCGGATGCGCGGCCCGGTTCGGTAACAAAAAACCGTCCTCGGGCATGTGCATTGCCCAAGGACGGTTGAATTCCGCGGTACCACCTTGTTTGACCCGGCGGATGTCTGGCCCGCCGTGCCCACTCTGCGCCCCTTGTCGCGAGGCTCACGGCTTCCCTACTGGGGACATCGCCGCCGCTGGCCGCGCGCCCGTTGAGGTCGCTGCTCGGGAGTGAACGCTTGGCCCTTGCCACCGCAGGAAGGCTTGCAGCCCATGACCTTCCCTCTCTTGCCGGCGACGCGGCGGGCAAAACCCTCTCCGTCAACGCATTGGGCTATAGGATAACACATTTCGCGAGCGCATCGCCGCGTTCCGTTTTGTTCGCGCTGGGTACAAGGCAGGTAGCTGTGCAAATTGGCCGCGCACCCGCCTGCGGCGCTCGGCCTGCGAGATTAAGGATACGGTATGGGAAAGAAACTCGATAAGAAGGCCAAGGCCGCCGTGGCAAAGGCCGCCAAGGGCGTCAAGGCCGCTAAAGTCGACAAGGCCGTCAAAAAGTTCCGCAAACTCGAGGGCAAGCTGTGGACTCGCGAGTACCTGCTCAAGATTGCCGAGTTCGATGGAGCGACGATTGCTCCTGCCAACGGCGCTGCCGCCCGTGCCGACGCCATGGGCACGCTTGCCGGCGAGCATCACAAGCTACTGACCAGCGAGAAGTCCGTTGAGCTCGTACGCTCGTTAGCGCGCGAGACGGTTGCAGGCGGCAAAATCGACGACCCGCAGCTGCTCGACGAGATCCGCGTGCTCGGCCGCGACCAGCGCGAGGCAAGCGTTATTCCTACCGAGGAGGCCGAAGCCTGGACCAGGCTCACCTGCGAGGCCGACGCCGTGTGGCACAAGGCCAAGACGGCCAACGACTGGGCGAGCTTTGAGCCCTATGTGGATAGAATCGTCGCCCAACTTAAGCATCAGGCCGAACTCATGGACCCCAAGCGCGACCCATACGACGTTTGGCTCGACCAGTACGAGCGCGGCCTTTCTGCCGAGAGCTTCGACGCGTTTTGCGAGGAGGTCAAGGCCACGGTCGTGCCGCTCGTGCACGCCATCGGCGAGCGCGGCCAGCAGCCCGATGCCGACTTTTTGCACGCCCGCGTGCCCGAGGCCGCCCAGCGCGCCATGAGCTTCGACCTGATGAAGCTCGTCGGCCTGAACCTGGACGACACCACGCTTGCCTTTACCGAGCACCCGTTTAGCGAGGGCTTTGCCGTGGGTGACGCGCGCATCGCGACACACATCTACGAGGACGATTGCATCTCCAACGTCTACAGCATCATCCACGAGGCGGGGCACACCATGTACGAGCTGGGCGTCAATCCCGCCTATGCGCGCACCTGCCTGGAGGGCGGCACCTCCATGGGCATCCACGAGAGCCAGAGCCGCTTCTTTGAGAACACCGTGGGCCGCAGCCGTGCCTTTATGGGACCGCTGCTCGAGGTGCTGCGCCGCCACGCGCCCGAGGCCTACGGCAACGTAGACGAGGACACGCTCTACCGCGCCGTGAACATCGCGCAGCCGTCGTTGATCCGTACCGAGGCCGACGAGCTCACCTACCCCCTGCATATTATGGTGCGCTACCAGATCGAGCGCATGCTGTTTGCCGGCGAGGCCACGGCCAAGGACATCCCCGCGCTTTGGAATCGCTTTATGGACGAGTACCTGGGTATTCCCGTTCCCGACGACACGCGCGGCTGTCTGCAGGATACGCACTGGAGCGGCGGCTCGTTTGGCTACTTCCCCACGTATGCGCTGGGTAGCGCCTACGATGCCATGTTTGTGCCGGCCATGTGCCGCGACGGCGTTGACCTTAACGGCGCCTGCGCGAGCGGCGATCTGGCGCCCGTCCGAGCCTGGCTGGGCGAGCACATTTGGCAGTGGGGCCGCGCCAAGGACGCGCCGGAACTCATCAAGGGCGCATGCGGCATGGCGTTCGATGCCCGCTACTACTGCAGCTACCTGCAGGACAAGTTCACCACGCTCTACGAGCTGTAAGGCATAACCGACACGTCAACGCAAAGGGGACGCCGCGGAACCAATCCGCGGCGCCCCCTTTCCACCTAGTTGTTTAAGAACGTCCCCAATGACTACCTTACAGAGCCTCGAGCGCGTTGGCGATGCGCTTCATGGCGGCATCGGCGGATGCTTGGTCGGGCGCCTCGGCCAGCACGCGGATAACCGACTCGGTTCCGCTCTTGCGCACGAGCACGCGGCCCTCGCCTGCCAGCGCAGCCTCGGCCTCGGCGATGGCGTTCTGCACGCCCATGTTCTCGAGCGCGGCGTCCTTGTCCGCCACGTGCACGGCCACCTGCGCCTGCGGCAGCAGCTTGCACGGAGCCGTGAGCTGCGAGAGCGTCTCGCGCTCGGCACGAATCACTTCCATCACGCGCAGCGAGGTCATAATGCCGTCGCCCGTGCGCTCGATATCGCCAAAGATCGTATGGCCCGTCTGCTCGCCACCCAGGCTGTAGCCGCCCTCGCGCATCTTGGCATACACGTGACGGTCGCCCACGCCGCTGGTCACGGCGCTCAGACCGGCAAGCTCCAGCGACTTGACCAGGCCAAAGTTGCTGGCAATCGTCGGCACCACGGTACCGCCCGAGAGTCGCCCGTGCTTGTTCAGATACACGCCGCACACGTACAGGATCTGGTCGCCGTCTACCACGCGACCGCGCTCATCCACGGCCAGGCAGCGGTCGGCATCGCCGTCGTAGGCAAAACCCACGTCCAGGCCCTGCTCCACCACATGGCGCTGCAGACGCTCCATATGCGTGGAGCCGCAGTCGACGTTGATGTTAAAACCATCGGGCGCGGCGTTGATCACGCGCACGTCAGCGCCCAGCGAGTCGAACACCGGCTTGGCCACCGAGGAAGCCGAGCCGTTGGCGCAGTCGATACCGATCTTGACGCCCTGCAGCGAAAAGTTCACGCTGGCGATGAGCGAAGCAATGTAGCGGTTGCGGCCCTGCATGTAGTCCACCGTGGCGCCGATGTGGTTGCCCGTGGCCAGCGGCACCTCGCTCTTGCCATCGATGTAGTCCTCGATGAGCTCCAGTACGTCCTCGTCCATCTTAAAGCCGTCGCTGTTGACGAGCTTAATGCCGTTATCGCAAAACGGGTTGTGGCTCGCGCTGATCATGATGCCGCAATCGAAGCAGCCCTCCACGGTCTGATGCGCCACGCCCGGCGTGGGGATCACGTGCAGCATATAGGCGTCCGCACCGCTCGCGACCAGACCGCTCACCAGCGCCGCCTCGAACATATAACTCGAGCGACGCGTGTCCTTGCCCACGATGACGCGTGCCTTGCGCTCGCGGTTGGCGCCGTAATACCAGCCCACAAAACGGCCAATCTTATAAGCATGCTCTACCGTCAGCCCAACGTTGGCCTCACCGCGAAAGCCGTCGGTGCCAAAGTACTTCATGCGCTCTCCTTACAAAATAGGGGCGGACAGATTGCCTGTCCGCCCCAAAATGGTACTCGATTATCTGCGCTACCAGAAAAACCCTACGCCGACGCGCTGTCGCGAGCCGCCTGGCATGTAGGGGTCTGACGCAGCGTAAGAGGCTTGTCCCCCGCCTCGGCCGACGTGGTCAGCGTATACGTGATCGTCGTCGTCTCGCCAGCATGCAGGTCAACGGTGCCCGAATAGAAGGGGATTCCATGCCACGTAGCGGCACCAAGACCAAACTGGGTACCCTCAACCGTAAGGTCACTGATGTTGCCACCCGTCGGGGCAAACAACGAGACATTCAGACGCTCGTCGTCACGCGCGGCATCGGGCGCGCTCGCCGCAACGTAGTCGGGCAGCTTGCCAGCCTCCTCCTGCGTCATGATGTTCGTCAGGGTAACGGTGATGTGATAGGAGCACGTGCCGTCGCCGTTCTTCACGCCCTGACCAATCTGAGTGTCGGCGTTCAGATACCAGTCGAGCTTGGAGAAGCTCAGGTTGTTAAAGTAAACGCCGGCAACGGGATCGGCACTCGGATCATCCGGATCGGGCAGCGAAGCGTCAATGCTCGTCTCTTTGATGGCATTCTGCTCATCATCGTTTCTCATCCACGCGATCAGGCGGCCCTCTTCGGCACCGCGCTCAACGGCGCTGACAAGCTTCGTAACATCGACATCGCCGATACCGCCAAGGACCTTGTCGAAGGCAGCGCTGGCGACGGATGCAAAGATGCCGTCCGACTCCTCGACCGGATAGTTCCAGTACACATCGTGCATGAGGACCTTTGCGGCGTTGGTGCCGTCGACAACCGTTCCGTCGGGCAGTGACACGTTACCGACCAGGCCCAGCAGATACTGCAGGAACACCGGGTCGATACCGATGACGCCATCAACGTCCTGTCCATACTGGGACTTCCACAGCGCGGCGACACGCTGCGAGTTGCGGGGCCAATCAGGCGAATAGGTATTGCCCGAGTTGTACAGGTTGCTGTGGTTGCCGAACAGCGCCTCATCCTCTTCGTCGACGCTCTCGACCGCCTCATCCTCGCTGAGTCCAATGCGGGGAACAAACTCGCCAATCGACATCTGACCGTCGGTGACCGAAATCAGGCCCTGCGAACCGCCAAAGCCGCCGCAGGCACGAATCTCGACGTTGTTCATGGCGTACATAAGGTAGTTGCGCGTCTGGCCGTTGGCGCCGAGCATCTGGGGAAGGACGGGGGCGACCTTCTCCGCCGCGTCAACCGCGCCGTTGAGGGTGGCAAAGCCGTCCTTGGCCTTATCGACCAGCTCGGTCACCTGGGAAATATGAGTATCGCCAATGCCCTGGACCTTCTCGTTGGCGCTCTTGAACACCTTCGAGCTGCTGGAAAGCGAATCGGCGACCGCCTGCAGCGCGGACACGTTAATCATGCCGTCCTGGAACAGCTTGCCGGGCGTAGCCTGCGAAAGGTTATCGGCCATGGGAACCAGCGCATTGCTCGAGACATCGGACAGGGCGTCAATCATGGTGCGGGCCGCATTGATATCGCTGCCATACACCGGGATAAACGAAGCCGCCGTCCACAGCGGGCTCGAGGTCTCCGCCTTCATGCTGTTACAGAGCTCATCGATCTTCTTCGCGTCGTCAGGCAGCGTCGAAAAATCGCCCGACGTGACCTTGTCCTTAAGGCCACCGACGATCTCGACAGCCTCCTTCGCTTCGCTCTTTACGGTCTTTGCCGAGTTAAGCAGCATAAAGCCGCTTGCGCCAAGCGCAACGAGAAGCACCGCGACTACAGCGGCAATAATGGCGCCGGTGTGACGCTTTTTGCGCTCGCCCTTGCGATGGCGATGACGGACCAGACCGTCAGAGGTCGAACTCGACGAAGCATCGCTACCGTAGTTCAAGCCAAAATCGTAATAATCTTCCTTGGAACCCGAGCCCGCAAACTCGGCACCGCTATCATCCAGGCGGGCGAACGTGCCTGTCTCGGAGGCGCCGGTGTAAATCGTGCCGAGGTTACCCGTAAGCCCCGCGCCACCGGCAGAGGGAGTATTGTTGTCGGCCTTGCCGGCATTAACGTTGCCGGCGCCATTCGCGGCGTTGGCAGCACCTGCGTTGTTCGCAGGTACCGAAGGAGCCCCGCTCGGCTGCGACGCAGAGGTTGCACCGCCCGCAAAGACATTTCCTCTTGCACGGCCGGTCTTTTTTGCCTTTTGAGACTGCTCGTACAGAGCGGTAAACATCGCCGTCTCGCCCGGGGACACGCGCTTACCGGAACCGCCCTGTCCAGCGCCGCCCGGCGTGCCGGCCTTACCAGCCCCGTTCGGACGCGGCGGAACTGCAGGGCGGCCGCTATCGCTGCCCTTAAAGTGATTACCAGCCATAAAGAAATCCTCGCAATTGAGTCGCAATGAAAAAGTCCATAACGTTACTAGTTTATGGCATTTTGAGCATCGACAGCTAAACTCCAGACACGGACATCAATTGGCGAAAATGCGGCACAACACCTTTTCCGTCTTGGCAGCGGCGCTAGCTACACCGTGAGGAACATCATCACGATGATCATGACAAAGCCGATAAGGTCGGTCGGCAAAAACACCGTCCCCAGCATAACGGCGCTGGTGATGGTCGCCGAAACCGGCTCCACAGTTCCGATGAGGCTCGCGCGCACCGAGCCGATGTCCTTAACGCCCTGCATATAAAGCATGTAAGCAAAAAACGAGCCGATAACCACGAACACCGCGAGCGCCTCGATGCCGGCAGCGTCGAGCGCCGGCATATGCGCCCAGGGCTGCACGAAGACGCACGAGACCACGCCCGCCGTGAGCATTGCCGAGCCCGTGACGATGGGGCTGCCGTATTCGGGCAGGATCTTGGCGGGAATCACCGCCATACACGCGGCGCTGACCGCACACATAAGACCTGCTGCCAGGCCAAGCGGCGAGATATTCAGGCTGGTGGGGTCGCCGCCGGTGGCGATTAAAAAGGTTCCACCCAGAGCCAGGCCAATGCCGATGACTTCGCGAGTACGCGGCATACGGCGATCGGTCACGCAGGCGTAGCCCATGATGATAACGAGCTGCAGGCACTGGAGCACCGTCGCGGTTCCGGCGTTCGTCAGGCGCACGGCCGAAAGATAGCAAAACTGGTTGAACAGCAGGCCAAAAGCGGTAAAGAGCAGCAGCTGCTTGCGATCAGCGGGCGTCGTCCAAAGCTTGACCAGGCGTGCGCGGTCGCGCGTGACAACCACAGCCATAAAGAGCAGGCCGGCGAGAATCTGACGCACGCTCATAAGCCACAGCGTATCGACATGGTAGGTATCGAACAAAAAACTCGCGCTGGTGCCCGAGAAGCCCCAAAACGAACCGCCCACCAGCGTAGCCAAGACGCCCGTGATCATCTTGCGCGTCGAAGCGCTGTTCAGGCGGTCGCGCCATGCGCGACGGGTGTTGCGGCTGAGCTCGTCGGTGCCCTCGGGCACATCAATGTTCGATATATCGGTCATCGGCACCGAAGCCCCTGCGCCTTCGACCTGCTCGACACACTCTTTGCTCATTCCACTCCCCCGAAACAGCCTGGAAACAATTCGGCTTACCTTACCACGGCGAAGTCACCAGCTGGAGGCTTGTCCGCTTATCGGTAGGACAATTCCGCAGGCGTCTTTCCATAGCTCGATACCGCAATGGCCTTGCATTATGCGACAGCCAAATCGCGGCAGCAGGCTCTTTTGAAATGGATGCGACAAAGCCCCCGAATTCCACAATGTAAGCGATTTTTAAAAATGTTCTTGCCACCGAGTTCAGGCTCCGTTATATTATCCCTTGCGCGCTTGCGCACCCTTGATCGGGCGTTTAGCTCAGGGGGAGAGCGCTTCCCTGACACGGAAGAGGTCAGAAGTTCAAATCTTCTAACGCCCACCAAATGTTCGCAGCTCAGAGGCTATGTCCTCTGGGCTGTTTTGTTTTATGTCGCCAAATCAGCTGGCAGCTCCAACCGCCCAACTAGCCAAAAGCCGACCATCTACTTGCCGATCTATTCATCGGCATAACCAATCAGTCCGCACCGCAACTTCTCAGCAAAACGCCGCGATGTCTGCGCCCTGCGGTATCCTTGAGCCACTTGCACCTGCAGCACCAAGGAGCCGCCATGCGCACCGAGCTCGATGTCCCCTTTTCGCACAAAGAAGAAGCCAAGGCGCTGGGCGCCAAATGGGACCGGACCAAGAAGATCTGGTATGTACCCAGCGGCGTCAACCCCGAGCCCTTTGCCGAGTGGCTGCCCGGTGTTGACCGATCCGACCCCTCAGCGCCGTATATATATCTAGTACTGGGCAAGCGCGAGTGCTGGAAGTGTCACAAAGAGACCTCGGTCGCAGCCTTCGGCATTCCCTATCGAACCGATAACGACGAGAGCATCGCCATCGCGCACGCGCGCAACGAAGCCGGGTACATTGCCATCGACACGGCCAACGCCAACGCACTCGCCATCGTGCCCGCTCTTGGCTGCGTACCGGGCGAGATCCGCGACTACCTTCATAAGCGCTGCGGCTACAAGCCCGTAGGCGCGCGAGCCTCCAAAGCCCCGTCGCTCGGCAACACGTGCACCAGTTGCGACGCGCTGCAAGGCAGCCGCTATCTGTTCGAGGAGCCCTCGTCCCCGTTTGCCCTCACTGCCATCAACAAGCTGCCGGCACTGGAGTTTATACGCGTCGAAGTTGCCGGCGTCTTTGGCGTCCCGGTCACGCGTACCGACTTTGACCAGGCGCTCTTTACCTGGGCACGCGACCATCACGCCGAGTTCCACAAGCAACTCGGTGAGGGGATTTATTTGTAGAGGCAAAAGACACTCACAGCCAACTCCTCCGCATCACCTATCCCTCGTCGCCGGCGTCGTACACGATATCGAGGCCACAAACAGGGCATTTCTCCGGATACACCGGCATATGAACGCCTGTCCGTTTTCTCACTTCGTCGCTGAGTCTGTCGCGCGCATCGATAAACCGAATGTCGAGACACGGTATTTGCGAGCCGCAGCAAGGGCAGGTGACGACAAACGACGCGCAATCAACCTCTACGCTCGGAAACAAATTGTTGTCTATAAGGGCACACGGCAGTTTTCCGTACTTCCCCATCGCAATATCGCCTCGCCAGCTCATATACGCTCCCCTCTCGCTATACAAATCAGGAAGAGCATGCACCGGCGGGCGTGCGCGAGATTGCATCGCCACGCGATCCGATCAAACAACACGATCGTCAAAGAATGCCAAAGCCAAATACGCTAATACGGCAGAAGCCCCGCCTTTTCACGCTTCTTTTCCGAGCGATCGAACTCAATGCGATGGGCCTCAAGAAACACCGTATCGGGTCGCCACTGACGCTCATCCGGCTGCCTTAGCGTCGCACCCGCAAAGGAAGCGTAGTCGGTCTTATCCAGCAGGTACGATCCGCACAGCCGATATTCGCCGCAAACAGGCTCAAACGAAATCAGGTGAGCATCAAATAGGGAATGAAGATCGCGCCGAAGCAGAATACCGTTGCTGGCAACCTGCGATTTGGGTCCCGAGTAATTCTCGATATGTGCAGCCTCCAGAGCTTCACTGACGCCGCAGTCCGACACCGCGCAACGGCCATCATAGGCGGCAACGAGCTGCTTGCGGAACCATTGCTGCCCCAATCGCTCGCGCCTTAACGCATAGCGGACCTTTTCGTCGTCGGTCGCACCCTGTCCGGCAAACTCAATATCGACGGGTATGTGCTTCAGATAACTCATGTCGGGCGCAAAACGAGGGTCCGGTCCGCCTTTATGAACAGGACCGTGCAGAACAAACCATCCATTTTCGGGCTCGAACCGCTCAACAAACGCAAGGCCGAGCACCTTATAGCCCACCTCGGTTGCAAATATGACTCCGACTGGGACGCCACATTCCATGCAGTTGAGCATTTTACGGTTGTAATTCTGGTCTCGAGAACCAACGGCTCCTGGCGCTTGGACCGAATACTTAATGACCCACGTACCGTCATCCAAATAGAGCGGAGGCACATCGGTGTAGAAGCTCTTTTTAGAGTTATGGACCGAAAGCGCAAAGATCTTATTGGGATCTTGCTTCACCCGATCCTGGCCCGGCCAGAAGATCCCTGAATCCCGCGTTACGGGAAAGAAGTCCGAGCCAATTCTCAAACGGTACTGATACTGAGGACTATCTTCCTTGGTGTGGTGCGGAAGGCTGGTCCAAACGCCGCCGCGCTGTTCCTCACCCAGAAACCACTCCCATGCCTCAACGTATTCGGAAGGCACGAGACTGCAGGCGCGGTCATAGCTTGGTCCATCCATCAACGGAACAGCAAGGTCAATGTCGTTCATCGCCAGCACCTACAACCATACGAACGCGAGTCATGCCCCTCAATAATATGGCCGAGAGTCAATTATTACGAGATCTCATTCCGCGATCGGCACATCGTTGATGCTCTCGGTTTGCCGCTGGCGCGCTTGTACCCCGCTACCCCACTTCCCTGTATACTGATGTAGCACGTGTTTCATCCGGGCTTGTTGGGCCGGGTCGTTCATGGGAGGTTCTTGTGGCTGTTTCGAATCCGCCTAAGGGAAGCGTTTCTTCTTCGTCCATCAAGCCGGTTACGCGCAAGGCCGTGCGTTGCCAGCGCGAGGTCGCTTGGCTTGTCACGCAGGCGGCGGGCAGGCTTGTGGCGACCACTCAGGACGTCAATGCGCCTACGCCGAGCTTTGTGTTAGCGGCGGCGCTGGATTTTGTGCGCCAATTGGAGGTTGCCGCGCAGGATGCCAACGGCCACCTCGACTACCAGAACGTTATGGCGCCCGACCTGCAAACGTTCTGCCACATGGCCAAGTTGCCTGCCGCGCCCAATGCGCTTTCGGACGCAGGCTACATGTTTACGCTCTCGGGCGCGGACCTTATCCGCGACATCTATGCATACTGCAGCGAGCTCGCCGAGCGCCACGTCTTTGACGCGGCAGAAGTCAAACCGGGAAATGTCATCAAGCTGGTTCTTAGGCTGTTCCTGATAGACGGGTTCGGGGCCATGCCGGCGTAAGCCGAGTCTTTAGCATCACCGTCGACTGGGCAACAACCGCTTTACCTTAATGGACGCCAATCGAGGGTCGATTATTGGGTCGCCTCGTCCACTAACGCATCTATCCCACGCGCTCCGACAGTCGATACTTGCGGTTGCGGCTCGTCGCCGGCGCCGTGGGCTCAAGCTCGCCTTGAGCAATGAGCGCGTTGACGCGCGACCTAACCTGGGAAATTGTGAGCCCTGTGTGCTCTGCCAGCTCGCGCGTCCCCAGCTCGCCGTAGTGTTTGAGTGCCGTCACAATTAAGCCCCCGCCATGATCGACCGGCTCGATCTTTGAACGGTAAAGTACGACCTTGAACCGATCGAATCCCGGGCAGAACAGGGGCCCGGCCAGACCATGCGCGCGCATGGCATCGATCATCATCGGGATGCCCGAGCCATTGCCCTCAGCCGGCGAACCTGCGCCATCCGGCAGCGGGACAATCGACATGAGCTTCACAAGCGTCGCGTTACGGCATCGGGAGCTGCCGTCAAACAAGTTCTCGCGAGTCTTTCCCCCGTAAAGGCCGCCAGGATTTGTCACCTCGACACGATCATCAAAGACGTCGACGGCAATCGATTGTCCACAGAACCGATCCCCGTATTCTCGATGGATTACGGCGTTGGCGATTGCCTCGCGCAGAACCTCCTCGGGAATCTCAAGCGAGTCGACACGCGCGACGCCTTGGACGGTCGAGGTTCGCCGCAAATTCTTGGCGACGGCTGCGACGGCATCCGAGATCATCTCGCCCAACGTTCCCTCACAGATTGTGCGGTCCATGAACCTCAGCGACCCCGCCATGCCCTTCTGAGTTCCCGCATGGACAGCCACGTCAATGAAGAGCTTGGGATAGAACTGCTGAGGGTAGGTGCCCGCAACTAGGAGTCCAGCCTTGGTGACATTGCCCTGGGAATCAAGGATATTTAGGCGCTCCAGCTTCGTTTGTTTGTCCGGCGCGCCGCGCATTGCCCGGGGCGTCAACGAGAAAGCCCGATCTATCGTACGGTCGACCAGCGTCTCGTCGAGATTGTCCGCGCCCGCACCCGCCACCGCGTCCCGATCGCTCGGAGTCGCTCGACCGTATGACGCCAATGCGAGCACCTCGGTCGATGAAAGCGGCACATCTTTGTCATCGATGCGCTTGTAGCTGCCGCCCTGGGCGCCCCGCTCTATGACATAGCAGGGCTTGCTCGACGGATCGAGCTCCTCAATCGTAATGACGAGAACGATGACGTCCTGAAGCTCCACTCGCTCGATCGTGTATTTAGGCGGATTGGCCAGCTTTCCTCGACCGCCCGCATCACCCATGCCTGACACAAATTGGTTGAGCACTTTCTCGGTCTCGAAGTTCTCAACCGGGACAAAACCTGCGCGCTCACTCACTCCGAGCACGATGATTCCGCCGGCAGTGTTCGCGAATGCGCTCACCGTTTCCCACACATCGCGGGAAAGCGTCGTGGCGCTCTCCTTCACTTCGACGTTAAGATCATCCGAGCCCATACGCCTTAAAGACTCGAGCAGACCGGTCAGCTCGTTTTCGTTCATCTGCACGTCCTTTCGCTCGGTCCTGCGGAGAATGCCGCGGATAGATTTCCCTCGTCTCTCAGTTATCTCTCGAAATTATCTCTCATCTATCTCTCTATCTCTCGGCTTAGAGATAGAGAGATAGATGAGAGATGGAATGTCTACCATTTGCTTCATTTATACATATTTTTGCTGGTAGAACAATTGGTATTGAGACAATACCATGATTGCCTGTCTCTTTGCTGCTCAGTTATCTCTCATATTTTTCTCTCATCTTCCTGTCATCTCTCATATTAGAGACGAATGAGGGACGAGAGATACGCGAGTGATGGACGAGCGAGGATTTTCGGACGGTCGGATATCGAGAGTGGATATTTGGACGGTTTTTGGGGCTTTTGCGGCAAATTCCGTCCAAATATCCACTCTCGTTCGATAGGTATCCGGAAATCCTCGCTCGTCCGTCCGAATATCCACTCTCGTTTGGCGAGTGTCCAATTTTCCACGCTCGTGCGGCGGGCACGCGAGCCCTTCGCCCAATCCGCTGGCATCGTCTCCAGTTCGCCGCAGGGTCGCGGCCCCATATGGGTATACTCTCGAGGATTCGACTCGATTCGCCCCCGCTGGGGCGTCAAAGGAGACTGCATATGCCCACCACCTCAACCGACCCGCGCGCCGCAGCCGCTGCACTGCTGGTGCCCGGCACTACCTGCCACGGCTTTGCCGTCGAGCGCCGCGAGACCGTGCCCGAGCTCGACTCGGACGCTTACGTGCTGCGACACACTGCCTCGGGCGCTCGTCTGCTGTACCTGGCGTGCGACGACGAAAACAAGGCCTTTGCCATTGGCTTTAAGACGCCGCCGGCCGATTCCACCGGCGTGTTCCATATTCTTGAGCACTCGGTGCTGTGCGGATCGGCCAAGTTTCCCGTCAAGGAGCCGTTTGTCGACCTGATCAAGAGCTCCATGCAGACGTTCCTCAACGCCATGACCTACCCCGACAAGACCATCTACCCCGTTGCCACCACCAACGAGCAGGATCTGTACAACCTGATGGACGTGTACCTGGACGCGGTGTTCAACCCGGCCATCTATACCAAGCCCACCATTTTTGAGCAGGAGGGCTGGCACTACGAACTGGACCTGCCGGAGGGCGACGGCGACAGCAGCGCCGCGAGCCTGCACGAGGGCACGCTGCGTTATAACGGCGTGGTGTTCAACGAGATGAAGGGCGCGCTGTCCGATCCCATGAGCGTGCTGGACGATGCCGTCAACGCCGCGCTCTATCCCGACACCGCCTATGCGCACGAGAGCGGCGGCGACCCGCGTGCGATTCCCGCGCTCACCTACGAGCAGTTCCTGGACACGCACGCGCGACACTACAATCCCTCCAACTCCTACATCACGCTCTACGGCGACCTGGACGTGGACCGCGCACTGGCCTTTTTGGACGAGCGCTATCTGTCGCAGCCGAGTGCCGCGAGCCGCCGCATGGACGCTGCCGTTGCCGCCGGCGAGGACCCGTCCACGCTGGCGCCCAATCCGTTGGACGCGCAGGCGCCCGTGACCTGCGAGTACAAGCGCATCGAGATGGCCACCACACCCGAGAACGCCCTGGTGGGCCTGGGCCTTGTGCTGGGCAGCGCGCTCGACCGCAAGCGCACGATCGCGGCGGATATCCTGTTCGAGGCGCTGCTGGGCTCCAACGAAGCGCCGGTTAAGAAGGCCATTCTGGCCGCCGGCCTGGGCGGCAACGTGGTGAGCTACACCGCGGCCGAGAGCCTGCAGCCCTACGAGCTCATCATGCTGCAAAACGCACAGCCCGGTGTGGCGCGCGAGCTGCGTCGCGTGTTCCAGGACGCCTGCCGCGACCTGTGCGAGCACGGAGTTCCGCGCGAGCGTCTGGAAGCCATCATCAGCAGCAACGAGTACGACCTGCGCCAGCGTGACTATGGCATCGCCGACGGCGTGGCCATTGCGTGCGACGCGCTGAGCACCTGGCTCTACGATGACGACGCCGCGACGCTGGCGCTCAAGTACGGCCCGGTGTACGAGGAGCTGCGTAGCGAGCTGGACGGCAGCTATTTTGAGGACCTGCTGCGCGAGCTGGTGCTGGAAAACGACCACATGGCACTGGTCGAGCTGGTGCCGGTGGACGCCGCCGAGGGTTCGGAGGGTGCCGAGGCCGCCGAGCTGGCAGCCAAGCGCGATGCCATGACCGATGCCGAGCTGACCGACGTGGTCGAGCGCACGGCCGCGCTGCGTGCCGCGCAGGAGGCGGAAGACACACCCGAGGCCAAGGCCACGCTGCCGCGCCTGCGCGTGTCCGACATTGGCGAGGCGCGCCCCGAGCCGCCACTGATCGTGGACACGACCGTGCCCATCCCCTGCCTGCGCCACGGCATCCCCACCAACCGTCTGGCCTACGCCATGCAGTATTTCGACCTGAACTGCGTCGCGTTTGAGGACCTGCCCTATGTGACACTGCTCTGCCGCCTGCTTAAGCAGCTGCCCACGCGCGAGCACTCGGCCGAGGAACTCGACAACTTGCTCGCTGGCAAGCTCGGCTTTTTGAGCTTTACGACCGAGGTCATGACGCAGCCCGAAGTGGACGGCGTGCGCCCCTACCTGCTGGTGAGCGCCGGCGCCCTGTCCGAGAAGATCGATGCGCTGGCGAGTCTGCCGCGCGAGGTATGGTCGAGCACGCTTTTGGCAGATGCCGACGCCGACCGCGTGCGCGACGTGCTCACACAGATTCGCATTGGGCTTGAGCAGGGCTTTATCAACAACGGCCACTCGGCGGCGCTCGGTCGCGCGATGAGCTACAGCTCGCCTTCGGCCGTGGTGCGCGAGCAGCTTTCGGGCGTGGACTTCTATCTGTTCCTGCGCGACCTGCTCGACCACTTTGACGAGCGCGTGAACGGGTTGCGTACCAAGCTTGCCGAGCTGGCAGGCCGCATCTTTGTGGCCGATGGCTGCCTGGCGAGCTTTACCGGCAGCGACGAGGACTTTAACGCATACTGGGCCGCCGCGGGCGACCTGGAGCTGGGCGCTGGCGACGGCGCCGATGCCGGCCGCAACGCGCTCGTGGTGCCGACGCCGTGCGACCGCCACGAGGCCTTTGTCATCCCCAGCGACATCTGTTTTGCGGCAAGCGCGTGCGATCCGCGTCGCTTGGGCATCGACGTGACGGGCGCCTGGGCGGTTGCCGCCAACGCGCTCTCCTACGACTATCTGTGGAACGAGATCCGCGTTAAGGGCGGCGCGTACGGCTGCGGATTCCGCGCGGCCGGCGAGCGTCAGGCGGCGTTCTACACCTACCGCGACCCGGCAATCGACCCCTCGATTGAGCGCGTGGCGCGCGCGGGCGAATGGCTCGGCAGCTTTGATCCCGACGAGGCCGCCTTTGAGGGCTTTATCGTGAGCTGCGTGAGCGGCATGGACGCGCCGGTGAAGCCGTACGCGCTCACCAAGCGCCGCAACACGACCTACCTGGCCGGGCTCGATCCGCATGCGCGCGAGGAGCGCCGCGCCCAGATGCTCGCCGCCACGCCCGGTGAGCTGCGCTCGCTCGGCGCCGACGTGACGCGCATCGCGGCCGTCTCACCCACCTGCGTCTTTGGCGGCCGCGAAGTCATCGCCAAGAGCAACGCCGGCTTCAACGTCATCGACCTGCTGGGCTAAGGCACGGCAAGCAAAACCACCACAAAGGAGACAGCACCTTCGTGGTGGTTTTGCCGTCTTTTTCGCGTTTGCCCAGATAAAACCTGCCAAAATAAACCTGTCCCTTTTTGGCAGGTTTGCCAGAGGAGGCTGGGATGGATAAGGTTGAGCTGCGGCGGGCAATGATTGCTCGGCGCGATGCGATTGATTTGGATGTGCGGGCAGCGAAGTCTGCCGTTATCTGTGCGCGGCTTGTTGAGCTGTTGGATCGCTTGGATGCCGCGGCGCCGCACACCGTTGCCATCTATGCCGCGATGGACTCCGAGGTCGACCCAGCCGCGTTTGCCGCTGCGGCCGCCAAACGCGGCTGGCGCGTGGCCTATCCGTGCATGCTCTCGGCAATTGATGCCGCAGCTTGTGGCCAGCGCATGTGCATGCGGGCAGTTGCCGCCGACGATGCGTCCGCGGCTCCGTTTATCGCCCACCCCACGCGGGCCTTTGCGGCCACGGACATCGACAGCAGCCGCTTCCCTATCGTGCCTGCCGAAGCTCTCGATATGATCGTCGTGCCGCTCGTAGCCTTCGACCGCACCGGTGCGCGCTTGGGCTACGGCGGCGGCTGCTATGACCGCTACCTGCCCATGCTCTCGCCCGTATGTCAAATCGTCGGCATCGCCTTTGACGAACAACGCGTCGACCACGTTCCCACCGACGCCCACGACCTGCCGCTGCCCCACATCGTCAGCGCCTAACGGCTGGCGCACCTCCCGACGGCCTAGTGCTCCTCGCCGGCGCGGGCCAGGTCGTAGGGCGTGGTCTGGTAGACGTAGTAGTTGAGCCAGTTGGTGTAGAGCAACTGAGCCTGGCTGCGCCAGACGTTGCGCGGCTCGGCCGTGGGGTCGTCATTCGGGAAGTAATGCGCCGGCACCTCCGGGTTGAGTCCGCGCTTCACATCGCGCTCGTACTCCAAGCGCAGCGTGTCGGTATCGTACTCGGGATGGCCAAATACAAAGAAGCGACGGCTGTCGGTCGACTTGACGATGTACAGGCCCACCTCGTCGGACACGGCCACGACCTCAAGCTGCGGCTCGGCCTCCACGTCCTCGCGGCGCACATCGGTGTTGCGCGAATGCACGGCATAGAAACGGTCGTCAAAGCCGCGGACCAGCGGGCTTTGCGGCTTCACCAGATAATGCTCGAACACGCCGCTCGCCTTTGCCGGCAGGTCGTACTTCTGGATGCCGTAATGATGGTACAGCCCTGCCTGCGCGCCCCAACAAATGTGCAGCGTAGAGTGCACGTGCGTGGTGGACCAATCCATGATCTGGCAGAGCTCGGGCCAGTAGTCGACCTCCTCGAACGGCATCTGCTCCACCGGCGCGCCCGTGATGATCAGGCCGTCGTAGTGGATGTCGCGGATGTCGTCGAACGTGCGGTAGAACGTCTCCAGGTGGCCGGCGCTCACGTGCGTGGCCTCGTGCGTCTTGGTGCGCAGCAGGTCCACCTCCACCTGCAGCGGCGTGTTGGAGAGCTTGCGCATGATCTGCGTCTCAGTGGCGATCTTAGTGGGCATGAGGTTGAGGATGAGCACGCGCAGCGGACGGATGTCCTGGTGCAGCGCGCGGTACTCGGTCATGACAAAGATGTTCTCGCTCTCGAGCTGCGCGGCTGCAGGGAGAGCGTCGGGGATACGAATGGGCATGGATGCTCCTTACGAGTCAGTTGCAGCTATGGTACAACGACCGGCCCCATCCGCGCGAGCGCATCGCCCAGCGATGCCGTCAACGGCCCAAATCACTCCAAAAGTAGAGATTAAGGCATGTCCCAAAATCTACGGCACTTTAGCCTAGCAAAGTAACAGCAGGACGCTACAATGGTTCGACGCGAAAAACTCGGCCGAAAGGATACATATATGTACCAGACGCGTAAGATCGGTGTGGTCGGCCAGGGCCACGTAGGAGCACATGTTGCCAACAGTCTGCTCATGCAGGGCATTGCCGATGAGCTGTACCTGTGCGATATCAACCAGGCCAAGGTGACGTCCGAGGTCCAGGACCTGCGCGACTCCCTTTCGTTTGTCCCGTACAACACCAAGATCGTCAACTGCTACGACCACTACGAGGAGCTTGCCTGCTGCGACGTCATCGTCAACGCCGCCGGCAAGGTCGCGCTGGCCGCCGGCAACCGCGACGGCGAGCTGTTCTTTACCACCGACGCCGCCCGCACCTTTGCCAAGCGCATCGTCGACGCCGGCTTTGATGGCATCTTCGTGAGCATCTCCAACCCCTGCGACGTCGTGTGCACCGAGCTGTGGCACCTGACCGGCTACGATCCCAAGACTGTCTCTTATACACATCTCCGAGCCCACGAGACCGGAGCCTATCTCG
>URHQ01000041.1 GCA_900547655.1 uncultured Collinsella sp. | reverse complement strand
CGGTCTTTCATGCAGCAGGGGCTCTCAATGTTTTTATGTCCTGCTCATATCGTCTCTGCCGGCAGTTGGGGACACTCCTTGTGCCAGCGTTGCATCGAGTGCTTGGGAAACCGCGACCCGGTTTTTGGCCGAATAGTGGGTCGCATTTTCCGGATGGGGTGGGTTGCGGAAAGTGCGACCCGGAATATTGCTCTGAAACGGGATGCGGTTTCCCTGATGCGCCTCAAACGGAAAGCGTATCCCATTCCGGAGCTCCAAAACGGGATGCGCTTTCCGCGCGGAAGAATTGCCGCAGCTGCGTTAAGCAGTGTCGCTCGTTACTCGCCCAGGATCAGCGCTGCGAGCTCGCCCTGGGTGTCCACCACGTAGTCGGCACCGGCGGCTTCCAGCTCTGCGCGGCCGCGGAAGCCCCAGCTGACGCCCGCGCTCTTAAGGCCGGCGTTGTGACCGGTCAGGATATCGACATTGGAATCGCCTACGTAGAGCGTGGTCGCCGGGTCGGCGCCTAGCTCTTCCATCACATGCAGCGTGACGGGTGCTTCGGGCTTGGGCGGAAACGCATCGACACGGCCCTGCACCAGCGCAAAGCGCTCGGAACCAAAATACTTTTCGATAAGCGGAGCCGCCGAGACGTGGTCCTTGTTAGTGAGCACGGCAAGCTGAACGCCCGCGGCGCGCAAGCGGTCGAGCATCTCGATCGTGCCGGCATAGGGAGCGGTGTGGTCTTCCTTGTGCTCGCCGTAGTAAGCCCTAAACTCGGCAAGCGTCTGCTCAAACATGCGGCCGTCGCCTGCGTACTCGGCGGGCATAAAGCGCTCAACCAGCTTGAGCATGCCGTTTCCCACCTTGTAGCGGTACTCGTCAACGGCAAACGTGGGCCAGCCGTGCGCCTCGCAGGTATGGTTGCCGGCGGCCGCCAGGTCCTCGAGCGTGTTGAGAATGGTGCCGTCCAGGTCAAAGATCACATGGGAAAAAGCTGCTGCCATGGGTGCTCCTGCCGCTTGAGTTGTAAAACGCACCCCATGATACTGGGCATGCGTGCCGGGCATGTTTGGAATCTGAATATCTTTAATAGCCCTGAGCCTTTGTCGTTAGCAAATTCTCGGCAGCTGCTCTCCTACGAGCATGTCGAGGATGCGGGTCGAGCCCCAGCCGGTACGTACGCGCACGGCGGGTCGAGCGTCCGATCCAAGTGGCAGCACGCGGCCGATAATCGCGGCGTTCTCGCCGTAGCGGGCGGCGCGCATGGCGGCCAGCGCCGCATCGGCTTGTTCGGCCGGCACGACGGCAACCATCTTGCCCTCGTTTGCCACCTGCAGCACATCGTAGCCGAGCATCTCGCAGGCGGCCTGCACGTCGGGACGCACGGGCACGGCATCCTCGTCGACCTCCATGGCAACGCCGCTGGCCTGTGCAAACTCGTTGAGTGTGGACGCCAGGCCACCGCGCGTGGGGTCGCGGAAGCAACGTGTGTCGGGTGCTGCGGAAAGCACATCGGCAATCAGGTGGTTGAGCGGCGCGGCGTCGCTTTCGATGGTGCTCGAAAACGCCAGACCCTCGCGCTGACTCATGATGGCGATGCCGTGGTCACCCAGTGTGCCCGACACCAGGATGACGTCGCCGGGCCGGCAGTTTGCGCCGCTGAGCGCCACGCCCGCGGGTACCTCGCCCACGCCGGCGGTATTGATATAGACGCCGTCGGCCCCGCCGCGCTCGACCACCTTAGTGTCGCCCGTGATTATGGACACGCCCGCTTCGTGCGCCGTTTCGGCCATCGTCTGCACAATCTGGTGGAGCTTATCCATGGGATAGCCCTCTTCGAGGATAAAGCCGCACGATAGGTAGCGCACGTTGGCGCCCGAGGTCGCGACGTCGTTGACGGTTCCGCACACGGCGAGGCGGCCGATGTTGCCACCGGGGAAGAACTGCGGCGAGACTACAAAGCTGTCGGTCGACATGGCGATGCGCCCGCTCGCGGGCAGCGCGGCGACGCCGGCGTCGTTGCCTTCGAGCAGCTCGGGCGACCCAAAGGCATCCAAAAAGACCTCATCGATGATGCGCTTCATCATCTGTCCGCCGGAGCCGTGGCCCAGCAGGACGGTGCTATCGGTAACGCTATGGGACATATCGAAAACTCCAATCGTGGGTGGAATTATATGGGTGAGGCGCAGCGTCGACTGGTCCGCCGTTCGTTAGAACGGCGGAACCTATTAGCCTCGGTAGCGGAAATATGCTGCGCAGCTGCCCTCGGAGCTCACCATGCAGGGGCCGACGGGATGCTCGGGCGTACAAGCGTGGCCGAACAGGGGGCAGTCGCTCGGCGTAATGGCCCCGCGCAGCACGTCGCCGCAGCGGCACCCGCGTGGCTCGACCGTCGGCTCGATGGACACGTCAAAGCGCATGCTGGCATCAAAGTGCGAAAACTCGGGACGAATGGCGAGTCCCGAAGCCGCAATCGATCCCAGCCCGCGCCACGTGGTATCGCACGGCTCAAATACCTGCTCGACCAGCTGGCGCGCCACAGGATTGCCGTCGGCATTGACGCCGCGACGGTAGGCGTTGTCGATCGCGGGCTGCCCCTCAACAACCATCTGGACCAGCATGCAGATACCCTGCAAGATGTCGACCGGCTCAAATCCCGTTACCACGCCTGGAGTCTTAAACTCGTCGACCAAAAAGCCAAAGGGGGCCAAGCCCGTGATGGTGGCGACGTGGCCCGGCAGGATAAAGCCGTCGATGGCGGTCTCGGGATCGTTGGCGATGGCGCGCAGCGCCGGCGGCGTGGTCTTGTGGGCGCAGTAGACCGAGAAGTTCTGGAGTCCGCGTGCATCGGCCTCCAAAATGGCGGCGGCGATGGTGGGCGTTGTGGTCTCAAAGCCCACACCCATAAAAATGACCGGGCGATCGGGGTTTTGCTCGGCAATGTCGAGCGCGTCGAGCGGGGAGTAGACGATGCGGATGTCGCGCCCTGCCGCCTTTTGCGCAGCGAGCGAGGTGGATGATCCGGGCACGCGCATCATGTCGCCAAAGGTGGTGATGATGGCGCCGTCTATGTTGGCGAGCGCGATTGCGTGGTCGATGTCGCGGTTGGCGGTGACGCAGACGGGGCAGCCCGGGCCGCTCAGCAGCTTGAGCCCGGCCGGCATAATGGAGCGAAAGCCATAGCGCCCGATGCTCACGGTATGCGTGCCGCAGACTTCCATAAGGTTGATGGTGCGGTCGCCGACAAGCTCATGAATGCGCTCGATGAGCTCGCGAGCCAGCTTGGGATCGCGGAATGCCGAGAAATCGATACCGGAGCGCGCCGGCTGCTTGGCCGCCACTAGTATGCCTCGGCCGGGTTGGTGGCAAGCCGGTCTTCTTCGACCAGCTCGGACATGGCATTAACAAGCTCGAGCGTTTCCTGTGCTTCCTGCTCGTCGACAATTTGGATGCCAAAGCCGGCGTGTACGAGAATATAGTCGCCAACCTGCGCCGTCGGCACGAGTCGCAGCGACACGGGGCGCTCGATGCCCATCATGTCGACGGTGGCCTTGAGGTCGTCGTCGCGTTTGACTACTTTACCGGGAACGGCAAGGCACATAATGTTCCTCTTTTATACGCTTTGCGCTGGATGGGCGCTGGATAATCCATCGTTTGATGGTAGCGCTCGCGGGGTTCGCGGGCAAACGCGTTACGCCTGTGAGACGGCGGCTTGTGGGCTGGCCGAACAGCCTATTGCGGTGCGACCTGTGCGAGGCGAGTGCGTGCGACTGCCGCCTGACCGTAGGCGATACAGCCGTCGTTGACGGGTACGGAGTGAGGAACCAAGACAGTGAGACCCATGCTTTTGAGCTCGCGGGTGAGGAGCTGGAGCAAAAGTCGGTTCATGAACACGCCACCCGAGAGCGCGACGGTATCGATGCCTTCGCGCGCACAGATTTCGCGTGCGATTCGTGCCGAAGAGCGCGCGATGGCGATATGGAAATCGAGCGCGAGCCTGCCGGCGGGTACGCCGGCCCTGATCCCCTCCAAAAGCGCCTCAATAAGCGATCTGGAGTTTAGAACATGGCAAGCGTCCGGACGGGATGATTCGGTTACGGAAAAGCCCGCTATATTTCCGGTGGGGCAGGCGCTTTCACTGCTGAGCGCGCGCCAGGCGGCGGCTTCGAGCTCGATGGCGGGTTCGCCCTCGTAGGTTGCCTGGCCGCAAATGCCCAAAATCGCGGCTGCGGCATCAAACAGGCGACCCATGCTGCTAGTGCGTGGACTGTTGATGCTGCGCTCGATCATCGTTGCCGTTATGCTGCGCGTTTGCTCGTCAAGGCTGTTCAAGAGCCCCACGGCTCCCGGGTGCTCGAGCAGGCCGAGCTCACTGAGCAGGGCGAAGGCGTTGCGGCGGGCGTCGCGCACGGAGGCCGCCCCACCGGGGAGCGCCCAGGTGCGCAAATGCGCGGCGCGCTCAAGGCCGCCAAGGCTGGCAACAAGAAACTCGCCGCCCCAAATGGTCCCATCGGTGCCGGCGCCGGTGCCGTCAAAGGCGATGCCAAGGACGCGCGCGTCGGTTGTAAGCTGGCCCGCGGCGATGGCTTCGGCCATTACGCTCGCGATATGCGCATGATGGTGCTGCACCTCGACGAGCGGCAGATTGCATTTTCGCGCCTGCTCGCGCGCCCACTGGCCCGATAGATAGCTGGGGTGTACATCGCAAGCCAAGGCGGCGGGCGCCAAATCAAAGAGATCTTCCAAGCGCGTGCGCGCAGCGTTCCAGGCATCGAAGGTCCCGCCGTTTTCAACATCGCCGATATGCTGCGACACAAAACAGGTTGCCTCGCCGTTCGTCCCTTCACGCGTGAGCGCAATCGTGGCCTTTTGTTGTGGCCCGCAGGCGAGCACGCAGGACGGAGCGCGGTCGAGCGCCGGCAACGGCAGCGGCTGGGGTGCATATCCGCGAGCGCGGCGAACGGGCATAACGGCGCCGTTGACCACGCGCACCACGGAATCGTCATAGCGCGAGAGAATCGCGCGATCGTTGCCGAGCAACGCGTCGGCGATGCCGGCGGCAACGAGGTGTTCCCAGGCAAGGTCGTCGTCGGTCTCGATGGGTTCTTCGCTTAGGTTTCCGCTGGTCATGACGAGCGCGTGCATACCGCAGGCTTCTGCCGCGGCAAGCAACAGATGTTGAAGCGGCGTATAGGGGAGCATGACGCCGAGCTCAGGAAGGTCGCGCGCGACGGACGGCGTGAGCGCGAGGGCGTCGGGGGAACTGCCGTTGCCCTCGTCAACAGTGCGCCGGCGCAGCGGCACAATGGGGCGGATGCTGCCGGCGAGCAGATCGCGTTCAGCATCGTCGATATGACACAGGCGCTCGGTATCAGCAAGACTGCGCACCATGACGGCAAGCGGCTTATTGCTGCGACGCTTGCGACGGCGCAGCTCGGCCACCGCCTGCTCGTTGGCAGCGTCACAGGATAGATGGAATCCGCCCAGGCCCTTGATGGCGACGATGCCACCGCTGGCCAGCAGCTCAACGCAGCGCTCGATGATAGCGTCGCTGGCCTCGCGTGTGGTGCCGACGGTCGGTGTCGCGGACGAATTCCCGCATGCATCGCCGTTTACAGCCTCGCGCCACGTAATATGCGGCCCGCAATCAAAGCAGGCATCGGGTTGCGCGTGAAAACGCCGGTCGAGTGGGTCGGCATACTCCGCGGCACACCTGGGACACATGGGAAAACAATCCATCGACGTGGCCGCTCGGTCATAAGGCAGCGATCGGATGATGGTAAAGCGTGGGCCACAGTTAGTGCAGTTGATAAAGGGGTAGTGATAGCGTCGGTCGGCGGGATCGAACAACTCGCGCAGGCAATCGTCACAGGTGGCGATATCGGGCGAGACGAGCGTCGTGTGCGCGGTCTGGTCCTGCGATGCTACGATGCGAAAGCCCTGTTCATTGGCGGCATCCCAACCGTTGGCTGCCAGGTCCACAACCTCGACATACTCTACGCGGGCTGCCGCGGGCGCATGCTCGGAAAGCGCGGCAACAAAAGCATCGAGCGCATCGGCCGGAGCGTGCGCCTCGATATGCACGCCGTCGCCCGCATTGAGCACCCATCCGCAAATGTCATACGCAATGGCCTCGCGATACACAAACGGCCGCATGCCAACGCCCTGCACAATGCCCGTCACATGAATATGCACATGCCGCATGCGACACCCCTCATCAAAACCGACCAAAAAAGGACAGGTTTGTTTTGGTAGGTAAAACGCTAAACCTGCCAAAACAAACCTGTCCCTTTTTGGCAGGTGCGCTGCGGGAAATCCCGCTACAGCCCCAGGCTCTGCTTGGTGGCGGCGCACGTGAGCTCGCCGTGCTTAACGCCGCGCAGGCCCAGCAGGCGATCGGCTAGTTCGTAGACGCGCTCGCCGCGACCCTTGAGCGCAAGAATCTCCAAGCAGTTGTGGTGATCCAGATGCACGTGCATGGTCGATACGATCTCGTCGGTGTAGTCGTGCTGCACCTCGTCCAAGCGGCGCGTCAGGTCGCCGGTATGGTGGTCGTAGATCATGGTGAGCGACCCGATAACATGCTCATCGGGCGTGCGCATCTGCTCTTTGGCGATCGAGGCGCGAATCAGGTCGCGCACGGCCTCGGATCGGTTGGCCACGTCGCCGCGGCGTGCGATCTGCTCGTCAAAACGGCGCAGCAGGTCGTCGGGTGCGGTAACCGAAAAACGGACCAGCTCGGAGCCGGAGCCACTACAGTGGCAGCCCGCGTCACCGTCCGCCCCGTGCGGGTGCTCGTGCTCGTACCCGCAGCCGTGCTCGTGTTCGGCCACCTTACACCAGCTTCACGGAGCCGACGGAGTTGTGGTCGGCCTCGATGGCTTCCTCGTAGCCCTCGAGCGCGTCATGTGCCTCGTGCAGCGCGGCCATGGCGGCCTCGAGCTTGGCGCCGATGCGCTCCATGTCAAAATTCTCGGTCGCATGCAGCAGCTGATGGCTCCACTCGTGAGCGAGCTCGATGGTGTCGTCGACCTGCTTGACGCTCATGGCAAGCTGGCTCATGTTCATTCCAACATCATGCATGGGAAATCTCCTTTTGTATGGGGCAGTTCAGTGGTTCAGATTTTACTACGCCCGCTCTGCGCGCAGTTGCATAAGAAAACGGGTACGAGTCTGTGCGACCCGCACCCGTTCACTGGGGGCTGTTTGTGACTACCATACTATTCGTGGTTGCACTCGGTGCATCCAGAAGTCCGGCGAGCGGTGCAAAAGCGCTCATAGACGGCGAGTAAGTAACAAGCGTATTACAGATGCTTCTCCAGCAGCGCCTGCAGCCTCGCCTTGGGTAGAGCGCCAACTGAGCGGTCAATCTCCTCGCCGTTCTTAAACACAATCAGCGTGGGGATGCTCATGACGCCATACTTCATGGCCAGGTCCTGGTTGTCGTCGACGTTGCATTTGGCAACGGCAAGCTTGCCCGCCAGCTCATCGGCAACCTCGTCAACGATGGGCGAGAGGGATCGACAGGGCCCGCACCACGGTGCCCAAAAATCGACCAGCACGGGCAGGCTGTCGTTAACGATGGAATCGAAGTTCTCGGGGGTAATCTGATTAATGTCAGCCATGGTGACCTCCATAATGCGACGCGGCTTGGCCGCGTAAAACTCAGTACGACCGTGCTTATACCCAGCCGCCCGCAAAGCAACCACTCGCGGCCGGCTCTTTTATATAATGGTGGGCACGCAAACGATTGGAGAGCGCATGCCCACGTCACAAAGCCAGAAAAAAGAAGCCATCGCCCAGGCGGCCGAGCAGGAGCTCGCATCGCTCGCGGGTCGCGGCGTGCGTATCGCGGGCAACGCGTGCTCGCCGATCGTACTAGTCAAAGGCGATTTGGACGAGGCCGAGCGTTCGGGTGGCGAGCTTGCCGCCGGCCCGGATGGCGCGGCGTTGCGCAAGGCGCTTGGGGCCATCGGCTACGCGCCCGAGGATTTTTGCGTGCTGGCAAGCGTCGCCGGCGTGGGTGACGGGGCGGTCGCAACAGGCGAGGGCCTACCGTGCGAGCTGTTCCGCGAGGCGCTCGAGGCCTTGGACCCCGAGGCGGTCTTGCTGCTGGACGATCGCGCGGCCGATACCATGCGCGAGACCTACGCCGATATGCTCGTGGCGATCGATGACTTCGACACCGCCATGCTCAAGCCCGGCTTGGTCGCCCATGTGCAGGGCCGCCGCGTGCTCGCGCTCGACGGCTTTGAGGCGGCACTCACCGACAAGGCCGCTAAGCAGCGCATGTGGGCCTATATCAAGCAGCTGACTCCGGCGGCCGCTCCGCTGTAGCGGATTGGTGCCGGCGAGCGATTGCCTGGCGGGCAAGGCGCGCCTCGAGATCGGCGCCGCACTTCTACATCACGGCGCGCAGCTCAAACCGATCGCCGTTAATGCGGAACTGGCAGTTGCCGTTCATGCGCTCCACGGCAAGTTTTATGCTCCTGGTGCCAAAGCCGTGGCCCGCATGCCGGGTCACGGGCATGCCGTCGACCATGCGCGGCGCGCGGTCAAACGTGTTAGAGACCAAAAGTAGCAGTTGCCCGTCCTCGCAACGCAGGTCTAGATCGACAAATCGCTTGCCCTGGGGAGCGGCGCTCGCGGCGACGATGGCGTTGTCCAGGGCGTTCGAGAGCACACTGAACAGATCGACGTCGGCTACATGGACGCTCTCGGGTACGGCGGCGCGCAGATCGGCGGCGATGCCGTTTCGGTTGATGTCGGAGCTAAACGACGAAAGCGCGATATTGACCGTGTCGTTGGCGCAGTAGCGGCGCACGGCGGTGCGGTCGTTCGTCTCGCAGAGCTCGTCGATGCGCTCGAGCGCCTCGACGATGTGGCCCTCCTCGATCAAAGCCGCAAGGCCGCGCAGGAAGTGGCGCATGTCGTGGCGCAGAATCGACAGCTCGCGCCCAGATTGACGCCAAGCCTCGAGCTCTTTGATGGCGGCGCTGTCGCGGGTTTCGAGCATCCAGCGCTCTCGCTCGGCGGTTTCCTTTTCTTCGTATTCGCGCAGGTAAACGGCAAGAAACATAAGGTAGAAGGCACAGAGCGCAAATGCCAAAAACTCAACCGTCACCACCGAGCCCGAGTGGAACAGCGTGGTGTAGACGTTGGTGGCATAGTCAAAGACGTAATAGACGAGCGGCAGGATTAAAAGGATGCCCAGCTCGGTGGTGCTTTTAATCGCCAAGCGTGGACCGATGTCGCCGGCCCAATGCAACAGGACGGCAAAGACGGCGAGTGTGGTCGCGATGCGCGCCAGGTAGTACGCGATCTGAGAATCGGTTGCGGCAAATGCGGCGATGCCCATCCAATTGCTGAACTGGCAGCTCAGATAGGCACTCGTAATGCCGAGCACGGCAAGCAGCGGGCTCAGGCGGTAGCGCGCGCACAAATAGATGACGAGCGGCAGATGCACGACGAGCGGATATACCTGGCGGGCGAAAAGCTCGCCGCCGACGGCATTAGCGAGGCCAAATGCGCATCCGGTTACGGCACCGACCAGCACCAGCTCGAGCGCATGGCGTCGATTGAGCTCGACGCCGCACAGCGCCGCCGAGGCAAAGACGCCAAAGAGCAACGTCGTGGCGTGGTGGATTGCCCAAAGGATCATTTCGACCGAGGAGACCATCAGTGTCTCCCACCCTCAAAGCGCGCCGCAAAGTAGGCGTCTTGGAATCCCTGCTTGCAGCTGCGCGAAAGCGGGATGCACGCGCCCGAGCGCACGACGATGTCCGTGCGATCGAAGTGGTCGATGTTGCGCAAGTTGACCTGGTAGCTACGGTGGCATTTAAAGAAGGTGGCATTTTGCGCCAAACGGTCCTCGACGCTGCGGAATGACTCAAGTGCCTCGATATCGCGTCCGTCGCGCAGGTGGAAGACCACGTGCTTGTTGCGCGCCTCGGCATATTCGATGTCGGACAGGCGCAGGGCGTGGTAGCCAAAGGAAGTTTTGATCACGAGCTCGTCGGTTGCCGCCGGGCGCATGCTCGAAAGCTCGTTAAGTAACTGCGCCAGGCGTTCGTAAGTCACGGGCTTGAGCAGATAGTCGAAAGCACGGACCTCGTAGGACTCCAGTGCGAACTCGGGCGACGAGGTGAGGAACACCAGGCGCACGGCGGTATCGGCCTGGCGCAATTCGCGCGCGGTGTCCATGCCGTTGACGAGCGGCATGATCATGTCGAGCAGAATGATGTCGGCGCGCGATGCGGCATGGCGGGCCAGCAGGTCCTCGCCGCGCGTGACGAGCGCAACATCGACCGCCGTGCCCGTCTCGGTCGACCAACGGTCGATCATCCGGTGCAGTCTATCTAGAAAAGCGACATCATCGTCGCAGGCAATAATCTTGAGCATTCGGCCCCCTTAAGTAGTTCGATTTTGCCACATCAGGTACGCGCCGCTTGCGGGGGTGCGGACCGTTTGCGCCCCACGGCGTGCAACTCGCGCCAAGCGGTATTGCGGTGGCGAAAGATGCCTCCTGCGCCATCGAGAGCTCAGCTATCCTCAGCTTGCCAGTTCGAAAATGGACCTGCCACATGATTGAATCTTTATTTCAACTTTACACCTAGGTTTACAGCTGTCTTGTCAGCTGTAAACCTAGGTGTCATACTAAAGCCCCAAGATTCGCCAAAAGAGAGGGGCCTTGATGGCACAGAGCGCGAACATGGATGCGTCGGAGCTTGCACGCGATATCGCGGCCGGCCTGGCATCGGCAACGACGGCAACGGAGCGTGCGGCACTGGTGCCCGCAGAGCTCGTCGAGGCCATTCAGCAACTAAAAACCCAACGTGACGCGGTGATCCTGGCGCACTATTACGTGGCGCCCGAGGTCCAAGCCGTTGCCGATTACGTCGGCGATAGCTTCTACCTAGCAAAGCTCGCCAAAAGTCTGCCGCAGCAGACCATCGTGTTGTGCGGCGTGGAGTTTATGGGCGAGAGCGCCAAGCTGCTCAATCCCACTAAGACCGTGCTGCTGCCCGAGCCGGGCGCGGACTGTCCCATGGCGCACATGGTCAAGCGCGAGACGGTCGACGCGGCGCGCGCCGAGTACGGCGACGACCTGGCTGTCGTCTGCTACGTCAACTCCACGGTCGAGATCAAGAGCTGGAGCGACGTGTGCGTCACCAGCTCCAACGCCGTCAAGATCGTGTCCGAGCTGCCGCAGCAGCATATCCTGTTCATTCCCGACCAAAACCTGGGCCGCTTCGTAGCCGAGCAGGTGCCGCAAAAGCACGTCATCCTCAACAACGGCTACTGCCCGCGCCATCACATCATCACCGTCGAGCAGATCGTCGACGTGCAGGAGGCGCACCCCGACGCGCTCGTGCTGGCTCACCCCGAGTGCAAGGCCGACGTCCTGGCCGAGGCTGACTACATCGGCTCTACTGCCGGCATCATCAAGTATGCCGAGGAGTCGGACGCGAGCGAGTTCATCATCGTGACGGTCCGCGGCGTGCTCTACGAACTCGAGCGCCGCTGCCAGGGCACCGGCAAGAAGTTCTACTTCCCTGCGGTGCAGCCCACCTGCGTCAACATGGATCTCATCACGCTCGAAAAGCTCGTGCACTGCCTGGAGACGGGCGAGGGCGAGGTGCAGATTGGCGTGTCGGACGAGGCCGCCGATCAGGCCAAGCTCACGCTCGACCGCATGCTCGAGTACGCGGCGCGCTAAGCCAATGTGACATGAGGGACCATCCCTTATGCCACATTACAAGGGAGAGGATTCCTGTGGAAACCAAACAATACCCCGATATGGAGTGTGACGTCGTCATTGCCGGTTGCGGCGTGGCGGGCCTGTATGCGGCTCTCAATCTGCCGACGAGCACGCGCGTAATCATGCTCTCCAAGGGCGCCGTCGATGAGTGCGATTCGATGCTCGCGCAGGGCGGCATCTGCGTGCTGCCCGAGGGTTCTGACTACGATGCCTTCTTTGAGGACACCATGCACGCCGGCCATTACGAGAACCGCCGCGAGAGTGTTGACATCATGATTCGCTCGAGCCGCTCGGTCATCAACGACCTGCTGGCCATGGGCGTGGACTTTGAGCGCAAGGCCGACGGCAGCCTCGACTTTACCCGCGAGGGCGCGCACAGCCGCCCGCGCATTGCCTTCCATGCCGATATTACGGGCAAGGAGATTACGACCAAGCTGCTCCAGGCTGTCCGTAAGCTGGACAACGTGCAGATTCTCGAACACGTTGCCATGACCGACATCCTGACCGCCGAGCGCGATGACGCCACGGTGTGCACCGGCGTCGTCGCCGTCGCCGTGGATGAGGGCGATTCGGCTCGCCCCGCCGACGAGCTGGCAAATGCCGCTGAGGGCGTGCATGCCGGCGAGCCTTTTAAGATCCATGCCCGCCACACGCTGTGGGCTACGGGCGGTATCGGCGGCGTATACGACCATTCGACTAACTACCCGCAGCTCACGGGCGATGCCTGCTACATTGCTCAGGAGCATGGCATTAAGATGGAGCACCTGGACTACGTGCAGATTCACCCCACGGGCCTGTTCTCGCCGCAACCGGGCCGCACCTTCCTGATCAGCGAGAGCTGCCGCGGCGAGGGCGCGATTCTGCTCAATGCCGCCGGCGAGCGCTTTACCGACGAGTTGCAGCCGCGCGACGTGGTCGCCGCCGCCATCCGCGAGCAGATGAAGCAGGATGACACCGAGCACGAGTGGCTGAGCTTTGCCCCCGTCGAGCGCGACGTGGTGACCGGGCACTTCGCCAACATCCGCGCGCGCTGCCTGGAGGACGGTCGCGACATCCTGGATGAGCCCATTCCCGTTACGCCGACGCAGCACTACTTTATGGGCGGCGTGTGGGTCGACAAGGACGGCCGCACCTCGATGCCCGAGCTCTACGCCGCGGGCGAGACGGCCTGCAACGGCGTTCACGGCAAGAACCGCCTTGCTTCAAACAGCCTGCTCGAGGCGCTGGTCTGGGGTCGTCGCGCCGCGTGGTATATGCGTACCGGCGAGTCGCTTGCCGTGGAGCAGGCGGGCGAGCCCGCGCTCGATGGGCACCATCACGCCCTGAGTTCCGATAACCTTGCAATCGATGATCTGGCCCGTGCCGCCGGCACGCAGGCCGTGGAGGAGTAGACCATGAATCCCATTACCATGAAGCTCGTCGTCGATGATCTGATTCTGCAGGCTCTGCGCGAGGACATTACCTTTGAGGACGTGAGCACGGCGAGCGTGTGCCCCACGGCGCGTCCCGCCACGGTGGAGCTTATCGCCAAGGCCGACGGCATCATCGCCGGCTTGGATGTGTTTGCCCGCACCTTTGAGTTGCTGGATTCGCAGAGCTCGGTGCTGTTTGATGTTGCCGATGGCGATGAGGTGCACGCCGGCGACCACGTGGGCCAAGTGCGCGGCGACGCGCGCGTGCTGCTTTCGGGCGAGCGCGTGGCACTCAACTACCTGCAGCGCATGAGCGGCATCGCTACCTATACGCACCAGATGGCTGCAGCGCTCGAGGGCACCAAGACCGTGCTCGTCGACACGCGCAAGACCACGCCGGGTATGCGCGTGTTTGAGAAGGCGGCGGTCGAGATCGGCGGCGGCAGCAACCACCGCTACAACCTGTCGACGGCCGTCATGCTCAAGGACAACCACATCGATGCCGCCGGTGGCGTGGCGCGCGCGATCGAGATGGCGCGCGCCCATGCGTCGTTTACCACGACGGTCGAGATTGAGTGCGAGAACCTGGACATGGTGCGCGAGGCTGTGGAGGCCGGCGCCGACATCATCATGTTCGACAACATGACCCACGACGATATGGCTGCCGCGATTGAGCTTATCGCCGGCCGCGCCAAGACCGAGTGCTCGGGCAACGTGGACGCCAGCAATATCCGCGCGCTCGCCGACCTGGGCGTTGACTTTATTAGCTCGGGGGCGCTGACGCATTCTGCGCCGATCCTCGACCTCTCGCTCAAGCACCTGCGTCTGCTGGACGGTAAATAATGGACGCCCGCGAGCGTCGCCGTGCCATCATGGCCGTGCTCGAGAGCGCCAAAGATCCTGTCTCGGGCAGTGCGCTTGCCCGCGAGGTGGGCGTGAGCCGTCAGGTCGTGGTGCAGGACATCGCCCTGCTGCGCGCCGACGGGCACGATATCGTCGCCACCAATCGCGGCTATGTACTACAGGAGGCGGCGAGCAGCCCGGCTGTGCCCACGCGTCTGGTCAAGGTTCGCCACGGCGTGGAGCAAGCGGGCGATGAGCTCACGAGCATCGTCGACGCGGGCGGCGCCGTGCTCAACGTGATCGTCAATCACCGCGTGTACGGCAAGATCACGGCCGACCTGGACATCCGCAATCGTCGCGATGTTGAGCGCTACCTGCACGATATCGAGAGCGGCAAGAGCTTTCCGCTGCTGACGGTAACCAGCGGCTATCACTTCCACCGCATTGCGGCAGAAGACGAGCAAACCCTCGACGAGATCGAGACCATGCTCAAGGAGAAGGGCTACCTTGCTGATTTAATGCCCTACGAGGATGATTTGTCCTAGTCGACGTTGCATCTATAAGTTGCGGTGAAATAGTTCCTAAAATCGGCATCCAAGCCATAAAACAGGAACTATTCCACCGCAACTGCCAAGGGTCCCGCTCCAAATTAGCTGCCAACACATGCAAAAGGAGGCCTCCGCGGCGATGCGGAGGCCTCCTTTTTGTGCACGGTGTACTTGTGAGTGTGCAAGTGGGGGGAGTTGTTACTCCTCGACGATCTCGGTGATCGCGCCAGCGGGGCAAGCGTCCTGGCAAGCGCCACAGGCGACGCAGGAATCCTCGTCAGCGACGGTAGCGACGTCCTGGAGCTCCAGAACGCCAGCGGGGCAGGAGTCGACGCAAACGCCACAAGCGATGCACTCGTCGGCATCAATTACGGGATGAGCCATGGTAGTTTCCTCTCTGTTGACCGACGCTACAGGCGATGCGCGTCGGTTTGATTCGGGCAAAAACATACCACGGGAGCGACCGTTTGCAATACCCTCTGACCGGCATCTTCATACCGTTCGCCGAGTATGCCACGGCTTACTAAAAAATATGCAGGTGAGGCCGTTGAGCTGCGCAAATGTTAGCTATAGGTGACTTGAAATATAGGGCGATTGAGCGCGCCTGCGGAAAGGGCATCCCGTTATTTGGCCGAAAACCGGGTCGCAGTTTCCGGTTGGGCCCGCTAGAGGAAACTGCGACCCGGAATCCACGCTCAAACCGGGATGAACTTTCCGCAAGACGGCCCCCAGGCACCCCCGGACGCAAACCTCAGCCATCTCTACATAGATCTCAATAGATCTGCCGAGAACTTAAACAGTGTATCTACCTGCGCATTTGAGAACCTAAACTCTCAGAGATAAGAAATCTTATATGAATTGACTTAGATTTTGTATATTCCGGCCCATAAGGGGATACACTACATCCTGAAAGACAAGCCGAAGCGCCGCGCGACAGACCGTCGAGGCGGCGCGAACGCAAAAGAGAGAGGGAATTTCTAATGAGTAAGATTCTTGGTATCGACCTTGGTACTACTAACTCCGCTATGGCCGTCCTCGAGGGCGGTTCTCCGACCATTATCGTGAACGCCGAGGGCGACCGCACCACCCCGTCCGTTGTCGGCTTCCGTGCTGACGGCGACCGCGTCGTGGGTAAAGCCGCTAAGAACCAGGCGGTCACCAACCCCAAGAACACCGTGTTCTCTATCAAGCGCTTCATGGGCCGCAAGTACTCCGAGTGCACCTCCGAGATCAAGACCGTGCCGTATGAGGTCAAGGAGGGCCAGGGTGGCCGTGCCGTCGTCGACATCGAGGGCAAGGACTACACCGCCGAGCAGGTGAGCGCCATGGTGCTCGCCAAGATGAAGGCCGACGCCGAGAAGTATCTGGGCGAGACCGTCACCGACGCCGTCATCACCGTCCCGGCCTACTTCAACGACGCCCAGCGTCAGGCCACCAAGGACGCCGGTAAGATCGCCGGCCTCAACGTCAAGCGTATCGTCAACGAGCCGACCGCTGCTGCCCTGGCCTATGGTCTGGACAAGCAGGGCACCGACCAGCGCATCTTGGTCTTCGACCTGGGCGGCGGCACCTTCGACGTCTCCATCCTCGACCTCGCAGACGGCGTGTTTGAGGTTCTGTCCACCTCGGGCGACAACCACCTGGGCGGCGACGACTGGGATCAGCGCGTCATCGACTGGATGGCCGACAAGTTCCAGCAGGAGAACGGCGTCGATCTGCGTCAGGACCCCATGGCCCTGCAGCGTCTGAAGGAGGCCGCGGAGAACGCCAAGAAGGAGCTCTCCGCGGCGCAGCAGTCTACCATTAACCTGCCGTTCATTACCATGAACCAGTCCGGCCCGCTGCACCTCAACTACACGCTGACCCGCGCCGAGTTCGAGAAGATCACCCGCGACCTGCTCGAGCGCTGCAAGCAGCCTGTTACCAACGCCCTCCGCGACGCTAAGCTCAAGCTCTCCGATCTGACCGAGGTCATCCTCGTCGGCGGTTCCACCCGTATGCCCGCTGTCCAGGATCTGGTCAAGACCATGACCGGCAAGCAGCCCAACATGTCCGTGAACCCCGACGAGGTCGTTGCCGACGGCGCTGCCGTCCAGGGCGGCGTGCTCACCGGCGACGTCGAGGGCATCCTGCTGCTCGACGTTACCCCGCTGTCGCTGGGCGTTGAGACCATGGGCGGCATCATGACCAAGATGATCGACCGCAACACCACGATCCCGACCTCCAAGACCGAGGTCTACTCCACCGCTGCCGACAACCAGACCAGCGTCGAGATCAACGTGCTCCAGGGCGAGCGCGAGCTTGCCCGCGACAACAAGTCGCTCGGTAAGTTCCAGCTGACCGGTATCCCGGCTGCCCGCCGCGGCGTGCCGCAGATCGAGGTCACCTTCGACATCGACGCCAACGGCATTGTCAAGGTCTCCGCTAAGGACAAGGGCACCGGCAAGGAGCAGCAGATCACTATCTCCGGCTCCACCGCTCTGTCCGATGACGAAGTCGATCGTATGGTCAAGGACGCCGAGGCTCATGCCGAGGAGGACAAGAAGCAGAAGGAAGAGGTCGAGGTCCGCAACCAGACCGATAGCCTGTGCTACTCCACCGAGCAGACCCTCAACGAGCTGGGTGACAAGGTTTCCGCCGATGTGAAGTCCAAGGCCGAGGCCGCTATCGCCGACGCCAAGAAGGCGCTCGAGGGCTCTGACGTCGAGGCCATCAAGGCCGCTGGCGAGTCCCTGCAGTCCGTGGCCTACGAGCTGGCTCAGGTTGTCTACGCCGACGCTCAGCAGCAGACCGACGGCGCCGCCGGTGCCCAGCCTGCCGACGATGACGTTGTCGACGCTGACTACGAGGTTGTGGACGACGAGGACAAGTAATCATGTCCGCCCGTAAAGCTCGCACGGAGGCGGCTGCCGCTGGCGCCGCCCCCGTTGACTCTGAGGAGAAGGACGTGAAGATTCCCGTAGAGGCCGTCGACGATACCGAGGCCAACGAGGCCGAGGCCGCCGAGGCTGCCGAGAACCAGGTAGAGGATTCCAACAAGGAGGCGACGATGACCGAGGACGAGATGGTGGAAGCTGCTATCCGCGCCGGTGAGGAAGCCGCCGACAACGACTTTAAGCTCAAGTTCGAGCAGGCCCAAAAGGAGCTTGCCGACGTGCGCAACGAACTCGATGCTGCGGCGGAGGCTCAGAAGGCCGCCGAGGACAAGGCAAAGGACGCCACCGAGCGCACCGCCCGCCTGCAGGCCGACTGGGAGAACTTCCGCCGCCGCACCGCCAACGAGCGCATCGCCGAGCGCGAGCGCGCGACCGAGAAGCTCGTCACTGCGCTGCTGCCGGTGGTTGACGATATCGAGCGTGCAATCGACCATGCCCGTAGCCAGGAGCTTTCCGACGATTTTAAGCAGTTCGTCGATGGCGTTGACGCGGTGCATGCCAAGCTGCTCGATGTGTTTGCGCACGAGGGCGTTGAGCCCATCGACCCCAAGGGCGAGGCGTTCGACCCGCTCGAGCACCAGGCCGTGGGGCGTGTCGAGGACGCATCGCAGTACGACGAGACCGTCAACGACGTGTACCAGAAGGGCTACCGCATGGCGGACCGCATCCTGCGTTCCGCGATGGTGACGGTGACCTACGGTGGCGAGAAGCGCCCCGCACCGGAGCCCGAAGCGGCGCCCGAGGATGCTACGGCCGATACGGCCGAGAGCACCGAGGAGTAATTGAGAAGGGCCCCGGGGCAACACCCGGGGCCCTTTTAACCTTGACCTGCCATTTGGGGACGGGGTAGAAATGGCAGATTTCGTCTCTTGACAAGGCGTCGCCATGTGCATGCGCATGTGCGTCGCCGTTGTCAAGAGTGAGAGTATGAGTAAATCTGCCATTTCTACCCCGTCCCCAAATGGCAGGTACTAGAGGAGAGGAGCTACGATGGCTGCAGGCAAAACCTTCTATGACATCCTGGGCGTATCCAAGAGCGCCTCCGACAAAGAGATCAAGAGCGCGTTTCGCAAGCTCGCGCAAAAATATCACCCCGATGCCGGCGGTGACGAGGCCAAGTTTAAGGAGATTAGCGAGGCCTACGAGACGCTTTCGGACGAGAAGAAGCGCAAAGAGTACGACCAGATGCTCATGTTCGGCGGCATGCCGGGCGCGGGCGGCGCGTATAGCGGTGGCTACGGCGCCGGTGCCGGCGCGAGCGGCTGGGGCGACATCTTCGACAGCATCTTTAGCGGTAACGGCGCCTGGGGCAGCGATTGGGGCTCGGG
>URHQ01000040.1 GCA_900547655.1 uncultured Collinsella sp. | reverse complement strand
GCGTGCGGAACTCGCGACAAACTTAACCCCCGCCCTCAGCCCCGGAAGCCCTCCCTGCCGTCACATTATTCAACCAGTTTTGCGGGCGTGCGCCGCTGCGCGGCTAGCCCGCGTGCTCCTCGGCGGGGTTGGTCTGATTGTTTTTGTTGAAGCTCTGCCTTTGGCTTAAAGAAAAACGAGGGACGCATCTGCATCCCCCGTTTTTGTTGCGGTTAGTCCAAGTCAATAAACTTAGTGCTCAGTATCTTGCCGTCTTTGACGAGCATTCTGGCCATGGTGGGGCCTCGAGTGCCTCTGGGGTAGCTGGCGCTGCCCGGGTTGAGGACTAAGCAGCGGCCCACTTGGGCTTCTTTGGTTACGTGGGTGTGGCCGTTGATGGCTACGTCTACGGATCCCACCGGAAGGTCTTCGCGGTAGTGGGCTACGGCGAATTTGAGGCCTTCGTAGGTAAAGAGTGCAAGACGGTCTACATCGGGGCCGTAGTCGCGGTAGTAGTCGTTATTGCCCAGCACCGCTCGCACGGGGGCGATGGTGCGCAGGTGCTCGTAGTCCATCTCCGACGTAAGGTCACCGGCGTGGATAATCAGATCCGCACCCTTAAGCTCGTCTAGGAGCGCAGGCGAAAGATAGCCGTGGGTGTCCGAGATAATGTCGATACGCTTGGCGCTTGCACTGTTCATGGGATCCCTTCCGCAAAATGATTTGGTGCATTCATGCAAAAAGCCCACGGCTCCGCAGACGATTTTGGTCTACAGGGCTGCGGGGCCAATGTACTAGAGGCTCAGGGCCTTTTTGAGCGGCACGACGCGACGGCGCGAAACCGGTACGCGTTCGTCGACGCCCGTAATACCCAGCTGGATAGCGCCCGAGGGAACCGTCTCGACGTCGGTGACACACGCCAAGTTAACGATATAGCGGCGGTGAACGCGGAAAAAGCCAAAATCGCAGAGCTTGGCCTCGAACTGTGCCAGCGAGGTCGTGGACAAAAAGCGGTCATCGACCGTATAAATACAGGAGTAATCGTCCTTGGCCATAATAAAGCGAATGTCGTCCACGGGAATGAGGACCTTGCGACCGCCCTTTTCCACCGGGATGCGCTCGATGGTCACCTTGCTGTCCGTGACAGGCTTGGCGCGTTGCATAACCTTATCGATAGCTCGATCCAGGCGAGCCTCCTCGACCGGCTTCATCAGATAGTCGACGGCATCCACATCAAACGCCTCGACCGCATGATCGCTGTACGCGGTCACAAACACGATCGCCGGCGGATTCTTGAGCTTATGCAGTGCCTCGGCAAGTTGCAGACCCGAAGCGCCAGGCATCGAGATATCGAGGAACACAACATCGACGCGGCTCTCCATAAGCATCTCTATGGCGGAGCGAACGCTCGACGCTTCTGTGATCGTGCCGATCTTGCCCGTCTGCTCGAGCAAGAAGCGAAGTTCCGAACGGGCCGGGGCCTCATCATCCACAATCATCGCACGCAGCATAGGGATAAAACCTTTCGTCAACTAACTACGTCGGGCATCCGCCAACTAGCGTTAAACCCGTAACCTATTATTCTACTCTTGAATGTCGAAGATGCTCTCCGACAAATCGAGATGCAGGAGCACTTTAGTACCCTTGCCCGGGGCCGATTCGACGCGTGTATAAGAGTGCGGTCCATAAAAGCGATGGATGCGCTCCGAAATATTGTGCATGGCCACACCGGCGCCGCCGCCCTGCGGGGAGCTGGCGTCGGGACGGGCGGAGCGTTCGTCAAACAGTCTGGCAGCGGTGCCTTCGTCCATGCCTACGCCGTTATCGGCGACCACAATCAAAATCGCATCTTCGCCATCCCTGTGGACCGACACGTCGATCCTCAGTGCATCGTCGTCGCCCATACCATGGCGCACGGCATTCTCGACGATTGGCTGGATTACAAATGCCGGCACCAACGTGTCCTCGATGTCCTCGGACACGTCGAAGGTCGCCAGCACGCGATCCTCGCCAAAGCGCGCCTTCTCAAACGTCAGGTAGCGCTTGGTCTGCGCGACCTCGCGCGACACGGGAATGAGCGAGCCCGAATTGTCGAGTGTAGCGCGATAGAACGAGGAGAACTCGCGCAGCAGCTCGCGGGCGCGCAGCGGATCGGTACGCGTAAACGACGCGATGGTGTTGAGCGTGTTGAACAGAAAATGCGGGTTGATCTGCGCCTGCAGGGCACGCACCTCGGCACGGGCCGTGAGCTCCTTTTGCACCTCGAGCTCGTGGATGGCGAGCTGCGTGGACAGGATCTCGGCAAAACCCGAGGCAAGCGCGTACTGAGTGCGGTCGACGGCACGCGGGGTCTTGTAGTAGAACTTGAGCGTGCCGACGGTGCGGTCGCCCACCTTGATAGGAGCGATGATACCGGCAGGAACATGGTTGTGCGAGCCATCCGAACCCACCACGTCCACCACACGGTTGAACGACTGGACGATACCGTGCTCGATGACGTAGCGCGTGGCAAGTGTGTGGATGGGCGAATCGGGCAGCAGCTTTTCCTCAAACTCGCCCGCGCAGGCCAGCACGTTGCCCTCGTCGGTGATGGCAACCGTCATGGCACGCGTCTCGGGCAAAATGCGCTGGCACACCAGACGCGCCGACTCCTGCGTCAGACCGCCTTTGATGTCCTCGAGCATGGCAGAGGCCACCGAGAGCGTCTCTTCGGTGTACTGCGAACGCACCGAATCGGGATTGAGCGTCAAATAGATAAAAATGCACAGAAAGATGCACAGCAGTGCGCAGGCGACCACGGTCGCGATCGGCTCGATTCCAGTCGCCAGGGCAAAAATAAAGTACACCAGCATGCAAATGGCGCAGACAACGGCGATCACGCGAAAGATTGATATTGAATTATCGCGCTGGGCGCGGCGGTCGATCATTCAGTCCCCTCCAGGATGCTGGTCAGTTGTGCGTCGCGCCAGAGTCCGTCCATGATCTTGGGCCAGAAGCTCTGGAAACGCAGGTAGCTTGCGGCGTTTTGGCGCGCGTAGGTCTTGGCTTCGTCAATACCGTGACGCCAAATGCACAGGTATCCCTCGTGCTCGCGGGTAAACATGCTGCGAACCATGGCGGTCTTGCGCACGCGGTCGTCGAGCTCGCGCGAAATCCACGGGCCCGGATAGGGCATGAGCGACGCGGCCGTGACGGGAACGAGCTCCTGCTGGTGCGCGGCAAATGTCAGCTTGGCACGCTCGTAGTACCAACGGTACACATCCTGCATAAAGCGCGGCGCGCGTTTCTCGGACTCGGGCGGCAGGTGACGAACGACCCACTCGTTGTCAAACCACACGTCGTAGCCAAACATGCGCATGTTAAAGAGGTAATCTAGGTCCTCGCCTCGGGTGATAAACGGGTCAAACGCCACACGGGTAAAGGCGCGGGCATGAAGCGCCACAAGGCCGCCGCACACGTAGTTTGAACGCGAGATACGGGTGCCCGAGAGCGCCTTTTTCATCCAGCGATTAAACTCGATGCGTTTGGTCCACCAACGATGGCAAATGCCCACCTTGTCTGTGGGCGCCAACGGCGATCCGTCTCGATCGTAAAAGTAACCGCTCTTAACCAAAATCGGCAGGCCTTGACGCGTCTGCTGGCCCAGTGCATAGGTCGCGCGCTTCATAAAGTCGGCATCGATAACGGTCTCGTCGTCATCCAAAAAGACAACGGCATCGTGGCCGAGCACCGCAGCGCAGGCAAGCCCCATATTGCGAATGGCGCCGTATCCGCGCAGGCTCACGCACTCGCCCGAGCCCTTGGGAGCAATCTGCGCCACACGGTCGGCGATACGCGATGCCTGGGTGTTGGTAACCACGGTGACCTTGAGCGTAGGGTGCGCGTCGACGATTTCGTGGACGCGCTTCGACACATCAGCCGTGAACGAGATGGGGCAGACCACCAAAAGGATAATCCTCGGAATGTCGCGCACCTGCTCGAGCGAGGCCAGGCAGCGGTCGAGCTCGGGATTGGTGGCGTTGAGCTTCGTCGAGTGGTCATAGACGCCGGGAGCGTTTGCATGGGCCTCGTCGTCTGCCCAATATGTTGGAATCACAACCGTGGCGTTCATGCCTTCCCTCCCTGCAACACAAAAACGGGGCGCCGCCAAACACAGGCGACGCCCCGCGACCTAGCTGATTCCATCATACCCACTTGGGCAAATCATTGCTCGCAAGTCGCAATGTTTATTGCGGATAACCCCAAAAGAGTACCGCGGACAGGCACAATAGCCGCTCGCTTCTATGCGGCCCGCTCTGCCGCCTGAGTCATGCGAGACAGGCGGACCAGCAGCACAAAGCCAACGACCAGCAGCACGCCAATGGAAAGGACGCCTAGCGACGGGTTGCCGGTCAGCGAGGTGACGACCGACACTAGGAAGGTGCCCATGACGCTTGCATAACGACCAAAGATGTCAAAGAAGCCGTAGTACTCGTTGGATTTTTCCTTAGGGATAATGCGGCCAAAGTAGCTACGGCTGAGCGCCTGCACGCCGCCTTGGAACAGACCGACCATAATGGCAAGCACCCAGAACTCAAAGGCGGTCTTTAGGAAGAATGCGGCGAACAGCACAATGCCCATGTAGGCGGCGACGGCCACCAGGATCATGTTGAGCGTGCCCACGCGTCCGGCGAGCTTGCCGTAGATGATGGCAGACGGAAAGGCCACAAACTGCGTAACGAGCAGCGCCAGCACCAGCTGGGTCGAGTCGATGCCCAAAGCCGAGCCGTAGCTGGTAGCCATGGAAATGACCGTGTGGACGCCATCGATATAGAAGAAGAACGCGATCATGTAGACCAGCACGGTCTTGTTGTGGGCGATCTCACGCATGGTGTGTCCGACCTCGGAAAACACACCGCCCACGATGTGGCCGATAGTGTCCTCGGGACCGCGCTCGCGACCGTACTTTTGCTTATAGGTGCGAATGAGCGGCAGGGTAAAGATGAGCCACCAGGCACCAGTGATGATAAACGACAGACGCGTTGCCAACATGGTGGGGACGCCAAGAGCGGGACCACCCATGATGAGCGCCAGGCAGATGATGAACGGCACGGTGGAACCGATGTAGCCCCAGGCATAGCCCGAGCTGGACACGGCGTCCATGCGCTCGTCGGTGGTAATGTCAGGCAGCATGGCGTCGTAGAACGTCATAGAAGAGTTAAGGCCGATGGTGCACAGCACGTACACGGTCAAAAATGCCATGGCGGACATTGGGATAGCCTGCGCCAGGCAAAGAACCAGGCCCGTGAGGAAGAAGCCCAAGAAGAACTTAATCTTGTTGCCGGCGTAATCGGCAAGCGCGCCCAGAATGGGCATGAGCATGGCAATGACCAGCGAGGCGATCGTCTGAGCGTTGCCCCAGGCGACCACCAGGTCTGCCGAGGAAGCACCGGTATTGATGGCGTTAAAGTAGATGGGCACCACCGAGGTATTGAGCAACACGAGAGCCGAATTGCCCACATCGTACATAACCCAGTTACGCTCGAGCTTGGTGTATTTCATGGACAGGGCCCCTTCGTATTCGCCCGATATGCAGTTAGTTCATCGTACCCCAATTGCACAGAAGCGCTGGTAAGGATTCGGCAAAGGGGCACGCACGGGTCCTACTCCTCGCGGTCGAACTCCTCGTCGGCGCCGAGCACGCGACCGCTGTAATTGACGTGGTTGGTCACGGCTTCCATATCGCCGGTCTCGATAAAGCGGGCGACGGTGAGCTCGTAATCGGTCAGCGCGCGCTCAAAGACCTCGGGGAAGCTCTCGGTCGAGACCTCATCGGTAAAGGGGTTCTTCCATGTCAGGTGGCCCAGGTTACCGGTGCGCTCGGGCAGCTCCGTCGTCACGCGATGAGCAAGGCCGTCGAGCAGCGAGTAGTCATGCACCAAGCCCTCAACCAGGGCAATCGCGCGCGTCTTTACCGAGCCGGCCGGCTCAATGATGCGATAGAGCATCTGCATGTCCGAGACGGCGCCGGCGTACTCCCCCGCCGGGATGTCGATACCGTACACGCGCCCGGCGATGTAGCTCATCAGCACGCCGGCCACACGGTTGATGCGGTCGGTGGTGACGATCTCGCCCGCCGGCGGATAATCCTCGACCGTGGCACCGTCGCGCTTGAGCTGCAGCATCAACACGTCCAGGTCACTTTCGAGCACCGCATGGACCTGGCTGCCCGAAGCCTCGAGCTCGGGATCGGAATCTACAATGCCAAACTGCTGCTCGTAGACAAAGGGGTGGGCATTGCGGTCGAGTACATAGTGAGACAGCAGGCCCAGCGCAAAGGCGCGGCCCAGATTGGCGTCGCGCGGCTGCAGGTGCGACACGCCGTCGCGCAGGCACGAGAACTGGCGCGACATGCGCGAGCGGTGCATGACCTGAGCAAGCGACGTGCAGTCGGAAACGCGCGGCGTGAGCATGTGGAAGAAAAACGGGTCGGGACCTTGGTTTCCCAGGATAAAGGCGATGCGCTCCTCGTCGGACGTAATAACGCCCTGCGGAAGACGGTCGATGCTTTCCTCGCCAAACAGATGATGCGTAATGAGCGCGGGCATAATGATCCTTTCGATTTCATTCGATGTCACCCATTATGCCCACCGCACGGTCATGCCAAACCTGCGGCGGTAAACGATGATATGCAGACTGCCTACGCAAGCCCCAAGTGCGCCTTGACCTCGGCTGCGCGACGACGGGACACAGGCACCGTCGAGGTTACGCGATCGAGCCTGAGCTCCATAAGACCCGTGGAACCGATCTCGACATTATGCACGTCTTCCAAATTGACCAGATAACTGCGGTGGACACGGATAAAGCCCTCGGAGGCCAGGCGCCGCTCGAGCGAGGAAATCGACTCATTGATCAGGTATGTTCCCTCGGCGCAGACGGCGTTGCAGAAATCGGCGCGCGCCTCAAAGTAGCAGACATCCGCCACGGGAATGAACACCTTTTTGCCCCCGCGGTCCACCGTCAGGCGCAAAGGCTGGCGCGGAGCATGGACGACACGGCGAGCGCCCAGGGCGGTCTCGATCTTGTCGAGTGCCTTTGACAAGCGGGCATCCTCGACCGGTTTGACGATGTAATCGACAGCATCGAGGTTATAGGCATCAGCCGCATACTCGGCAAATGCCGTCACAAACACCACGACTGGCGGCGTCTTTAGGTTCTGCAGCGTCTCGGCAAGCTCAATTCCCGAGCGACCGGGCATGGTAATGTCTAAAAACAGCACGTCGGGCTTGTTCGACAGAATCGACTCCACGGCTTCGGTGACATTGCCCGCCTCGGCAATCTGTCCCACACGCGTATCCTTTTCCAACAGATAGCGTAGCTCAGCCCTAATGGGAGGCTCGTCATCAACCACCAAGATGTTCCAGCCTTCGGACATATGCGTTTCCCCTCTTTCTCTCAATCCAACCGCGTGCTACACCGTTAGCGGCGCCGGCTCATGCGGCTCGCCGTTCAACTCAACGATGACCTGCGTTCCCACGCCCTCCTGAGACTTCACGCGCATGCCAGAATCTTCTCCGTAAAAGAAATGGATGCGCTGAAGCACGTTGAAGAGCGCCAGACCGCAACCTCGCTTGACGGAGCCGTCGGCGGTAATGCTCTCGGGCTCCTCTCGGCGATGCTGCTCAAACAGATGCGCGCAGACTTCTTCGCTCATACCGATGCCGTCATCTTCGACGATGATCTCCAGGCCGTCATCGGTCTCAAAAGCCCTAACACGAATAGAAAGCGGCTCGGTCTCGCGCTGCGCATGCTTGATGCAGTTTTCGAGCAGCGGCTGCAAGATAAACGGCGGCACCAGGCTGTCGCGCACCTCAAAGTCGATGTCGACCGAAACGCGCAGACGGCCGTCGCCATATCGGGCCTGCATAAGATTGATATAACGAGTGCCCTGTTCCACCTCGTGCTCGAGCGTGGTGAGCGTATCGGAATCAGAAAGCGTCTGACGATAGTAGTTGGAAAAGTCGATCAGCAGCGATCGCGCTTTGTCGGGCTCGGTTCGAACGAGCGACACGATCGTGCTAATGGTATTGAATAGAAAATGCGGGTCGACCTGCGACTGCAGGGCGCGAAGCTCAACGCGGGCCGTGAGCTCGTCCTGGCGCTCGAGCTCAAAGCTGGCGAGCTGCGTGGAAATGAGATCGGCAAAACCCGAGGCAAGGGCCGTCTGGCGCATATCAATGCTGCTCAGGCGGGGATAGTACAGCTCGAGCGTACCCACACAATGCCCGCGCACGGTAAGCGGCGCGACAATGCCGGCGCGCAGGCGAGGAAAATAGCCGCCCGTCTCATTGGAGGTGTCACGCGAAAACACGCTCTGCTCGCCCGTCTCAATCACACTGAGCGTAGTCTTGAGCACGACCGGGGTGCCGGCCGGGCACTTTGCCGAGTCCTCGCCCCAGCTTGCCAACACCTGTTTGCCATCGGTAAAGCAGATGGCAGAGGCGATGGTCTCGGACAGGATGATTTTAGAGGCACCCAGGGCCGCTTCGGGCGTAAGGCCGCGCGACGTGTAGGCGAATATTTTTGATGCGATGGCGAGCGTACGGTCGGTTGCGCTCGATGTGAGGTCGTCGGGGACCACAAAGACATACGAGAAAAAGAAGCACAGCATGACCAGGCCGGCAATAACGACAACGCCCGGAACGGGATTGGGATTATCGGTTAAATCCCAGATAAGCAGCAGAATAAGCGCCGGAACGACAACACCGAGTAGGATGGCCTGGACCACATGCTGGGCCGTACGAAAGACCTTGGTAGAGTTGTAACTCTTGCCCAGAATCAGCCTGTTTAAATCCACCGTCATCCCCTTTTATCTATCGCACCCATAGCAATAAAGAGGGCCGCAAGCGACCCTCTCCATTGCATTATGCAATCAAAAACTGTGTTTTACATCCAGTCATCGACAAACGGTATCTTAGGCGCTGTATTTGTTGGCCTCGCCAAAGGTGCCAGCCTCGACGATCCAACCGTCCTTCATGATGACGTCCATGTTGTCGGTGTTGAGCACATGGATGTCGGCGGCGACGTCACCGTTGACGACCAGCAGGTCGGCGCACTTGCCGGCCTCGATGGAACCGGTCTCGTCCTCGATGTGGCACATCTTGGCGCCGTTGAGGGTGGCGCAGGTGATGGTCTCGACCGGGGTGAAGCCGATCTTGTCGACGAACTCGTACATCTCCTCGATGGAGCAGGTGCCGTACGGGGTGACGAAGGAGAAGGAGTCGGAGCCGATCGTCATGACGACGCCGCGCTTCTTGGCCTCGCGCAGGCAGTCGTAGTTGCGCTGCAGCTCCTTCTCGACCAGGGTGCCCTCGTACTTGTCGTGCAGCTCGGGGACGTAGACGGGCGGATAGGTGGCGTACCAGGTGGGCAGGAAGGCGATCGTCGGGGTGAAGAAGGTGCCCTGCTCGGCCATGAGGTCCATGGTGCGCTCATCGATATCGAAGCCGTGAATCAGCTGCTCGCAGCCAAAGCGGACGGAATCGTAGGCAGCGGCGTGGTTGTTGTAGCAGTGGCTCCACACGGGGATACCGACCATCTTTGCCTCTTCGACCACGGCCTGGATCTCCTCGGAGCAGTAGTGCTGGTCGCGACCGGAGTCCCAGCGCCAGATGCCGCCACCGGTAGCCCAGATCTTGATGGCATCGGGGTTCTCGCGCAGGCGACGACGGACGGCCTTGCGCAGATCCCAAGGACCGTCGACTTGATCGCCCCAGGGGTGCGATTCCTTGTTGAGCTCCTGGCTGCAGTGGTGGGAGTCGCCGTGGCCAGCAACGCGGCAGAAGCCAAGGCCGGTGGCCAGAACGCGCGGGCCCTTGAAGACGCCCTTGTCGATGCAGTCACGGATCTGGATACCAAAGCGGCCGATCTCGCAGACGGTGGTGAGGCCGTGGGTGAGGCAGTCGTAGGCCTGCTTGACTGCGACAGCCTGCTTCTCGAGGAGCGGCTGCATGACCCAGTCGGTGTCATCGTCGGTCAAGTTGCCCGAGAAGTGCAGGTGGGTGTCGATCAGGCCGGGAAGGACGGTCTTGCCGGCGGCGTCGATGACCTCAACGCCCTCGGGAAGGTCCTGCATGGCGCCGGCGTACTCGATCTTGCCGTTGTCGTCGACGAGAACGAGGGAGTTCTCGACCGGCTCGGCACCGGTACCGTCGATGAGCTTGCCGCCAACGATTGCATACTTAGTGGACATGGTTCCTCCTTATGGATCCATATATGTGGGCGAGGCCGTGTTGGGTCGCGGCCTCACAAAGCTACCCAAGTGATGCCGGGTTCGGTGCGCGGAAGAGAGGGTCCCGCGCACCTGGTCCGCCCCGGCTCGGCGTTACTTTTTGCGGGAATTGGTGAAAGCCATGAGGGCCAGGCCAATAGCCAACCAGCCGATCACGATGCTCCACTCCACCATGTTGAGGGAGGCGGGAGAGAACGGGATCACGAGCAGGCCGATGATGATGGCACAGGCAGCGATAGCGAGGCCGATGCCAAACTTGCCGCCGGGCACCTCGTAGGGACGAGGCAGGTCGGGCTCGGTGAAGCGCATGCGCAGGCAAGCGAGGGCGACCATGCCGCAGGAGAAGATGAAGGCGAGAGCCGACACGTTGGTCAGAGGGATGAGCATATTCTTGCCCAGGAACGGACCGACGACGGTGATGATGCCCAGGACGACGCAGGCAAGCTTGGGAGCGCCGGACTTGGGGTCGACCTCGGCGAACTGCTCGGGCAGCTGGCCCTTGCGGCCCATGGCGAGCATGATGCGGCTCGTGGCGCCGTAGAAGGAGTTCATCGGGCCCATGGGCCCAAGCGTGGCGATGACGAGTATGGCCAGGTACAGGAGCATGTTGATGCCCTTGAGGCAGGCAAGCGCGGGAACCGGGCTCTTAACAAACTCATGCCAGTCGAGGATGGTGCCGAACGAGTAGATGCAGACCATGTAGAAGCCGCCGGCGGCCAGCAGGGCCAGGGAGATGATCTTGCCGAACTTGTTCCAGTTGAGGCCCTCGGCTGCTTCCTCAGCCTGCTGAGGAATGGTGTCGAAGCCGGCGTAGAAGAACGGGGTCAGTACCAGGACCGACACGATGCCGGCGAACAGGCTGGTGCTCTCGGTAGCGGCCTTGCCGCCGCCAGCGCCGGTGACCTGGGAGAACACGGGCATGGCGTTGTCCGGCGAGCCGGTGAACAGTGAGACGCCCATGGCGAGCAGCATGCCGCAGAGCAGGGCCTTGGTCAGGAAGGCCTGGAGCTTGGCAGCCGAGCTGGCGCCGCGGAAGTTGAGGAAGATGACGTAGACTGCAAAGCCGAGCGCGATCAGCGTCGGGAACAGGTAAACGTCGGCGCCCAGGATGGTGTAGAGCTTGACGGCGCGCAGCCACTCAAGACCGGGCAGGCTACCGAACATCTCGGACACGAGGGTCGAGATGGCGATGGCCTCCCACGGGCACAGGATGCCGTTGCCCAGGGCCAAAAGCCATCCGGTGATGTAGCTCAGCGTACGGCCAAAGCTACGATCGACATACTCGACGATGCCGCCCGAGATGGGGATGGCAGCCGTGAGCTCACCGAAAACAGCTCCGACGGGCACGAGGAAGATTGCACCCAAGAGGAATGCGATCATAGCGGGAACGGGACCGCCGCCCACGACCATCCAGTCGCCGACCTGCAGAACCCAACCGGTACCGATGATGGCACCGAAGCCGATGGTGAAGAAGTTCCAGAGCGAAAGCGTTTTCTTCATGCCGCCGTTATCCTCGACTGCAACTTCTGCGTTCTTGTCCGCCATTGTTCCCCTCCTTTCCTGTTTGACGCCCTTGGCGTCACCCCTTGCGCGGTCCGTTTTGCCGCGCGCTTTTATTCCATGGCTTTAAGATACGGCCTTGGCGCAGCAGCGCCGCTCGCAGCTCGACCGAAGGCAGAATTGCAAAACGAGCGGCACCGTTTTTGGGACGAACGGCGGGAGACGTCATTCGTCTTGGACGCTTTCATCTTGTCTGCTTTTGAATACCTGTTGCCGTGACGCTTGGCGCGCGGCGCGGCAACGTTCATACCATTTGTCAGGCTTTTGGCGCACATACCCATGTGTCGTGCATCTTTTTATGTAGGATAGACAAGTTACACATGAGGCAAGGTGATTCGAATGGCATACGGATACAATGACGGCGACCAACGGCCACAAAGCGTGCGCCTTGCCGGCCGCACCACGCCAACGCCCAGAAGCACCTCCGACAACGACAGCCCGCAGCGCCCCCAAGAGCAGCCCGGGGCTTCTTCGCGGCAACAAAGCCGTACCGTGCAGCAGTCAGACCGCGTGAGTACGAGCACACGCCAACGCCAGACCGACACATCGCAGCCACGCCGCTACGATCGCCGTAAGACCGACTACTACGTCAAGCGCTCCTTTTCGCGACCTCAACGCGATCGCGGCAATTCCGCCCCTCACCCTGCGTCGCACGCCACAAGTCACGCGCTTCCGGCCCGCCGCCTACGCCTTACGCTTTGCTCCATCGCCGCCTGCCTCGTCTTTGTGTTTTTGGGATCCTGTATCTCCCACGGATCAGCCGGTCTTGAGCCCACTGCCGAGGACAAGCTGCTTAAAGCTCCCGTCGCACCTGGTTACTCCTTTGCGTTCTCGACCCCACGCTCGCAATGGCAGGCCGGCACCATGCCCCACATCTACCAAATTGACCCCGCATGGTCGGAGCTGCCCTATGCCGGTGGCACTATTCGCGAAAACGCTTGCGGTCCTACCTGCCTCACCATGGTCTATATCTTTAAGACCGGCCATACCGATAAGACGCCGGTCGATATATGCGCGCTGGCCGAAGCCGGCAACTACGCCCCCACCGGTGCCACCGAGTGGTCGTTTATGACAGGCGGTGCGTGGCAGCTGGGGCTCAACGGAACACAGCTCTATAACGATCGCGAATCGATTACCCAAGCACTTCGCTCGGGTGCGCCCGTCATCGCCGCAGTGCGCCCCGGTACGTTTACCAACGTAGGCCACTACATCGTGCTCTACGGCATCGACGATGCCGACCAGATTGGCGTCTACGACCCCAACTCGGCCAGCCGCAGCGCCCGCCGCTGGGGCGTCGTAGAGGTCCTCAACGAAATCGAAGCCATGTGGGCCTACTACTAGTCGTTTAAGAATGTCCCCAATGACTAGGTGAATAGCAAAAGCCCCGCAGCCGGAGCGGACTGCGGGGCTCATGAAGAGAGGCTAGTTTGTGGGCGCTTTGCCTGGCGCCCACGAGAGAGGCAACAGAGTAGAGACTACTCGTGGATGCGGGTACCGGAGAGGCCGGCCATGGTCTCGGCGGCCTTGTCCAGAGCGCCGATGATGCAGGTGCGGCCCTTGCGGGAACGCGCGAACTTGATGGCAGCGCGAACCTTGGGCTCCATGGAACCCTTGCCGAACTGGCCCTCGTCGGCCAGGCGCTCGGCCTCGTCGGCGGTGAGGTCCTCGAGCTCCTCCTGGTTAGGCTTGCCAAAGTTGATGGCGACATGCTCAACGGCGGTCAGCAGGAACAGAACGTCGGCGTCGCAGTCCTCGGCCAGCAGCTCGCCGCCCAGGTCCTTGTCGATGACGGCGGGAACGCCCTTGTAGCAGCCCTTGTTCTCGTAGTCGCGGACGACGGGGATGCCGCCGCCACCGCAGGCGATGACGATGAACTCGTTGTCGAGCAGGTTGAGGATGGAGTCGGCCTCGACGATCTTCTTGGGATCGGGGGAGGCGACGACGCGACGCCAGCCGCGGCCGGAATCCTCGACAAAGACCTTGGAGGGATCCTCGGCCATGAACTCCTTGGCCTGCTCCTCGGTGTAGAAGGGACCGATCGGCTTGGTCGGGTTCTTGAACGCGGGATCATCCGGGTCGCACTCGATCTGGGTGACGACGGTGGCGGCGTGCCAACGCTTATAGCGCTTGTGCATCTCGCGGCCGATGCCCTGCTGCAGGTGATAACCAATGTAGCCCTGGGACATGGCGCCGCACTCGGGCAGCGGCATCTCGGGGGTACCGATGGCATCGTGGGCAGCGGCGAAGGCATTCTGGATCATGCCGACCTGCGGGCCGTTGCCGTGGGTGATGATGATCTCATTGCCCTGCTCGATGAGACCGAGGAGAGCGTGGGCGGTGTTGCTCACGGCCTCGATCTGCTCGACGGGGTTGTTGCCGAGGGCGTTGCCGCCAAGGGCGACGACAATACGATCGGGCTTGCCAAGAGGCTTAGACATTGCTGGAATCCTTTCTGTAAAAGGCCTACAACCCATTAATAACCCGCGTCCGTGCGATACGCGAGTTTATTAAGGTTTATATTCTCTTTATCGCTCATTTTATTCATTTTGAAAATAGCGGAACGGTGAACGGTCGTTTTTGTCCGCTCAGCGTACAGAACACCAGCTCAGACATATCTACGCCATTTACGTGCAACTTTATTTAAATGCAGCGAGGATTATGTCGGATTATGCAAACTACATCTCTGCTAAACACAAAACGGACAGCGCAATATCTTACTCGCGCTATACGAGATTCTATGCACTTATAAGTCGAGTATGCACCCCTGCAAAAACAAGGGGCTTTTCATCCAGCATAAGGAATAAAGAAGGGCTCCGAAAAGGCGGCAACAGCCAAGTCCCCCATCCATCCCCAAAGTGGCGCGAGGTTTCGCGGCAAAGCCGCGAAACAGCGAAGGGGACAAAAGCCCCCACAACCACGTCCTTCATCCGCCATCACATCCGAGGACGTAGTCGTAGCAGGATCTGAGGGCTAACCTTCGCGGACACTCCGCAGGACGAAAGAACCCCCGCCGCACGTAGTGCGCAGCGGGGGTTCTTTCATGTCCGAGGACGTCCGCGAAGGTTAGCTCTCAGATCCTGCGGTGGGAGACCTAGGCCTCGTTGTACACCGTCTTGAGCTTCAGCAGGTGAGCGTAGCGGTCCATAGCGGCCTGCTCATTCTCCTTGAAGAGCTCCTCGGCGCGCTCGGGGAAGGAACGCGTCAGCGAAGCGTAACGGGCCTCGTTCATCAGGAACTCCTGATAACCGCCCGCGGGCTCCTTGGAATCGAGCGAGAACTTCTTGCCGGCAGCAGCCTCGGGGTTGAAGCGGAAGAGGTTCCAGTAACCGCACTCGACAGCCTTCTTCATCTCGGCCTGGCAGTTCTGCATGCCACCCTTCTTGATGGAGTGCATCTCGCAGGGGCTGTAGCCGATGATGAGGGACGGGCCGTCGTAGGCCTCGGCCTCGTGGATGGCCTTGAGGGTCTGAGCCGGGTTGGCGCCCATGGCGACCTGCGCCACGTAGACGTAGCCGTAGCTCATGGCGATCTCGGCCAGGGACTTCTTCTTGGTCACCTTACCGGCAGCGGCGAACTGAGCGACCTGGCCCAGGTTCGAGGCCTTGGAGGCCTGGCCGCCGGTGTTGGAGTAGACCTCGGTGTCGAAGACGAAGACGTTGACGTTGTGGCCGGAAGCCAAGACGTGATCCAGGCCACCGAAGCCGATGTCGTAGGCCCAACCGTCGCCGCCGAAGATCCAGAAGGACTTCTTGGTGAGGTAAGCCTTGTCGGCGAGGATTGCCTTGGAAGCGTCGCAGCCGCACTTCTCGAGCTCGGCAACGTAGGCAGCGGCAGCGGTCTTGGAGGCCTCGGCGTCGTTGACGGAGTCGATCCAAGCCTGGCCGGCAGCCTTGAGCTCATCGGACGGACCATCGGCAGCGATGATGTCCTGGGTAGCGGCGATCAGCTTCTTCTGGACGGCCTCATAACCGACGGCCATGCCCAGACCGTGCTCGGCATTGTCCTCGAACAGGGAGTTGTTCCACGCCGGGCCGTGACCGTCCTTGTCCTTGCAGTAAGGAGCGGTGGCAGCGGGGTTGCCCCAAATGGAGGAGCAGCCGGTGGCGTTGGAGATGAACATGCGGTCGCCGGCGACCTGGGTCACCAGACGTGCATAGGCGGTCTCGGCGCAGCCGGCGCAGGAGCCGGAGAACTCCAGGTAGGGCTGCTTAAACTGGCTGCCCTTGACGTTGGCCGCGATGAGTTCCTTCTTCTCGGAGACGTTCTCGACCATGTAGTCCCAAACGGGCTGCTGGTCCATCTCCTGCTCGGTGGGAACCATCTCGAGGGCACCCTTGGGGCAGACCTTGACGCAGTTGGTGCAGCCCATGCAGTCGAGCGGGGACACGGCCATGGTGAACTTCATGCCCTTGGCCTTGGGGCCCATGGCGTCGAGCGTGCGGGTAGCCTCGGGCGCGGCGGCAGCCTCGTCCTCGGTCATCGCGAACGGACGGATGGTGGCATGCGGGCACACATAGGCGCACTGGTTGCACTGGATGCACTTGGTCTCGTCCCAGTGGGGAACGACCACAGCGACGCCGCGCTTCTCGTATGCGGAGGCGCCCAGCTCAAACTGGCCGTCGGCGCAATCGACGAAGGCGGAAACAGGCAGGCTGTCGCCGTCCATGCGATCGATGGGCTCGAGCAGGTTCTTGACCTGCTGGGCGATGGCGGACTTGGTCTCCTCGGAGAGCTCGACGGGGGCGGCATCCTCGGCGGTAGCCCAGTCGGCCGGAACCTCGAACTTACGGAAGGCGGTAGCGCCGGCATCGATGGCCTTGTGGTTGGCGTCGACGATAGCCTGGCCCTTCTTCATGTAGGACTTGGTAGCCGCGTCCTTCATGTACTGCAGGGCGTCCTCGGCGGGCAGGACCTTGGCCAGCGCGAAGAAGGCGGACTGGAGTACCGTGTTGGTGCGCTTGCCCATGCCGACCTTGGCGGCCAGGTCGATAGCGTCGATCAGGTAGACGTTGACGTTGTTGTTCGCGATGTAGCGCTTGGCCACGGCGGGCATGTGCTCGGCGAACTCCTCGTCGCTCCACTGGCAGTTGACCAGGAAGGTGCCGCTCGGCTTGACGTCGCGGACCATCTTGAAGCCCTTAACGATGTAGCTGGGGTTGTGGCAAGCGACAAAGTCGGCCTTGGTCACGTAGTACGGCGAACGGATCGGGGAATCACCAAAGCGCAGGTGCGAGACGGTGACGCCGCCGGTCTTCTTGGAGTCGTACTGGAAGTAGGCCTGGACGTACTTGTCGGTGTGGTCGCCGATGATCTTGATCGAGTTCTTGTTGGCGCCGACGGTACCGTCGCCACCCAGACCCCAGAACTTGCACTCGATGGTGCCGGGGGCTGCGGTGTTGGGCGCATCCTCGGCCTCGGGCAGGCTCAGGTTGGTCACGTCATCGACAATGCCGATGGTGAACTCGCGCTTGGGCTCGTCCTTCTTGAGCTCCTCGAAGACAGCGAACGCGGACGCGGGAGGCGTGTCCTTGCTGCCCAGGCCATAACGGCCGCCGACGACCTTGATGCCCGTCTTGCCGGCCTCGTAGAGAGCGGAGACGACGTCCTGGTAGAGCGGCTCGCCGATGGAACCCGGCTCCTTGGTACGGTCCATGACGGCGATCTTTTTGACGGTCTCGGGGAGAACGTCGACGAAGTGCTTGATGGAGAACGGACGGAACAGACGAACCTTGACCAGGCCGACCTTCTCGCCGTGAGCGTTGAGGTAGTCGATGACTTCCTCGAGCACGTCGCAGAAGGAGCCCATGCACACGACGACACGATCGGCATCGGGAGCGCCGTAGTAGTTGAATAGGCCGTAATCGGTGCCGAGCTTCTCGTTGATCTTCTTCATGTAGCCCTCGACGACGGCGGGAAGCTCGTCGTAGACCTTGTTGCAGGCCTCGCGGTTCTGGAAGAAGACGTCACCGTTCTCGTGGCTGCCGCGGGTGTGCGGGTGCTCAGGGTTGAGCGCGTGGTCGCGGAAAGCCTGGACGGCGTCCATGTCGCACATCTCGGCCAGATCCTTGTAGTCCCACATGGCGACCTTCTGGATCTCGTGGCTAGTGCGGAAGCCGTCGAAGAAGTTAAGGAACGGGGTCTTGCCCTCGATGGCGGCAAGGTGAGCCACCGGCGAGAGGTCCATGACCTCCTGGACGTTGCCCTCGGCGAGCATGGCGAAACCGGTCTGGCGACAGGCCATGACGTCGGAGTGATCACCGAAGATGTTCAGGGCGTGCGAAGCGACGCAACGCGCAGAGACGTGGAAAACGCCCGGGAGCTGCTCGCCTGCGATCTTGTACATGTTCGGGATCATCAGGAGCAGACCCTGAGAAGCCGTGTAGGTGGTGGTCAGAGCACCGGCGCCCAGCGAACCGTGAACGGTACCGGCTGCACCTGCCTCGGACTCCATCTCGACGACCTTGACCGGGGTGCCGAAGATGTTCTTGCGACCCTGGGCCGCCCACTGGTCGACATGGTCGGCCATCGGGCTGGACGGCGTAATGGGATAGATTCCCGCTACCTCGGTGTACGCATACGAAACATATGCGGCCGCCTCGTTGCCGTCCATAGACTTAAACTTACGCGCCATATACCCCTCTCCTCTCATATAGGTATACAGGCCCCGGCGATCGCCGGGATGTTGGCGTGATGGGATTTTCGCTGTTGCTTCCAATCATCTGGCAGGCGGACTCAGCAGCAGGTACATGGCGTGGAGAGAAGGCATACCGAGGCGAGGAGGGCTGCACGCGCTCCACAAGCCCAGCTACCCGTCTTGCACATGACCGAGCGCCGCAAAGGCCGCATGTCGGATGCTCCCGAGCACGCCCCGGCGATGGGAAGCGCCCGCAACGGAAATCCGCATGCGGGTTTATTGTACCCCGCCGTCAAGCCATATTTCGGCAAATATAGGTGGCCGGTAAAGGTTTACCTCGGGTGACTGTTGTGCGCCCGGCACCGACGGGCACAGTCCCTTGGAACCCCATAGCAGTTGCGGTGAAATAGGGAGTGTTTTTGCTGTTAACGGCCTTAATCAGTCCCTATTTCACCGCAAGTTATTTGGGGGGGATGAGTTAGAGTGTTAGCGCCGGAATAATTTAGCCAAATATAGTCGGCCGAGATTGACCAATCCCG
>URHQ01000039.1 GCA_900547655.1 uncultured Collinsella sp. | reverse complement strand
CCGCTAGGCGGGCACTTTTACCGGGCGGCTAACCCACACAAACCCCCGAAGAGCCGTTTATTTTGGCAGGTTTTATCTGGGCAAATGCAAAGGGCCGACCGCGGAGATGCGCGATCGGCCCTTTTTAGCTGCTTGGCTGCAGAGGTTATGAGAAGCGAGCGCTTACAGGCGGTCCTTGTTCTCGGCCTTAACTTCGTGTGCCTGCTGAACAAAGAACAGGTCGTAGACCACGATGACAAAGGCGCCATAGTTGATGACGTCGCCGCCAAACGCGGGAAGCGTGAGCACGGCCTGCGCAATCGTGGCGATTGCGGCAACGATGCCGAGCTTAAACGCGCCATCCACCTGTGAAGGCTTGTTGGCGCCCTTGATGCCCGCAACACCTGCGGCAAGATCGACAACGCCCTTGGCGACAAGCACGACCGCGGCGAGCATGGCGTTCGGCCCGTACGTGGAATCGAGGTTGCCACTGGCGATACCGACGCCGGCGATGACGAGGCTGACGATGCCCAAAACAAAATAGATGAGGGCAAGGATTTTGAGAGTCTTGCGAGTGAAGCTCATGGCTGGTCCTTTCGATATGAGTACGCCAACCTGGCGTACCTCATGTGCTGCACATATGGTGAAGCACATTGTAGTTCAACGCGGCGATGCATGCGCCTGAAAGCGCCTTGAGCCCGCGCAGCCCAACCTAACCTTTCAAAAAGGAAAGCTGGACGTAAGCCAAATCGATGGCAGCTCATATGCGGCGCTGAGATGATGAGGCCGTAACAAGGAGCTGGTCTCAAGGAGGAGCCATGATGTACGGAGCAGGGCAAGTGCGTGAGCCGCGGTCGTTGGGAAGGCGCATGGGTGATTCTGTGATCGCTGCCGTGTGCACGGGATTGATGGCGGTGCTTTGCATTGCGATGCTGTGGGCCATGTCGCATGTGGGACAATAGCGGACGGTTGGGTGCTGGCATAAACGGCGCCCCGCGTATTCGTTTTGCTTGTTAAGGAGTGTCCATGGGCGTCGTCGATCCCTTTTCTGTTGCTCGGGCCGCGGGGCTTGAGCTGGCCGGGAAGTCCGAGGGCCTCACGCTCACCGACGGCTCGATGGAGCTGCGAGCCGATTTTGCCCGCATGCTGCCACGACTCAAGCAGGGTCGTCTGCAACAAGAGCTGTTGGTGAAGGCTGCGCGCGCAAAAGGCGTCGAGTGCCCATGGGCGATTGACGCTACGGCAGGCTTTGGCGAGGATTCGCTGCTGTTGGCGGCCGCGGGCTTTACCGTCGATCTGTATGAGCAGGATTGCGTGATCGCAGCGCTCCTCAAGGATGCCTTGGATCGCGCGGCGGATGATCCGGTGCTTGCGGCTGCCGTGGCTCGCATGCGCCTTCATGCGGGCGAGGACAGCATTGCCGGCCTTCGCCATACAGCTGGGCTGATCGAGCAGGACGAGCTCGCGGCTCCCGACGTGGTGTATCTGGACCCCATGTTTCCCGGGCGCACCAAGAGCGCGGCGGTGAAAAAGAAGTTCCAACTTTTGCATCATCTGGAACAGCCGTGTGCCGATGAGGAGACGCTGGTCGAAGCTGCGCTTGCGGTGCACCCGCTCAAGGTCGTTATCAAGCGGCCGGTGAAGGGGCCACTGCTTGCCGGCGTTAAGCCGAGCTATCAGCTTGCGGGCAAGGCCGTTCGCTACGATGTTTTGGTGCCGCCGCGCCCGTAGCTTGCGTGCGATGGTTGGCGCTCCGTCAGTGCCGTGCCGATGCGGGGCCTATTTCCAAGGGTGCGATGTCAGGTGCCAGCCACCGCAGTATTCGCATCTGTAGCAGGCCAGCCCGCGGCGTCCGCGGTTTTCGCAGTCAGCCATAACTGCCTCGGCCTCGGCGCGCGTGTCGTAACGGTTTTTGCGCTCACACGATTTGTAGCGCCAAGCCTCATCGCGCTCGGCGTCCAAGGCGTCGCGACGCTCGTCCTCGCGCGCAAACAGGTCGCTCATATCGCCGCCGGTGGCAGCGCCCAAAAACTCGCTTTTGGCCTTTGACCAGGCGGCTCGCTTTTTGCTTCCCATCTGCTTCGCGCCCCTCTTCAAACGCTGGTATCATTGCCCAATCAAAGTGATACCAATAAACGTGAGGCCGCCGCGTGATGATCAGAAAAACCCTCGATACCGACATTCCCGCCGTCATGGCTATCTACGACGCTGCCCGCGCCTTTATGCGCGCGCATGGCAACGCCACGCAATGGCCCGAGGGCACGCCTTCTGCCGAGCAGCTGGCTGCCGATATCGCCGCCGGTGGCAGCTATGTGTGCGAAGTCGACGGTCGCGTGGTAGCGACGTTTGCCTTTTTACCGGGCCCGGACGGGTGCTATGACGTAATTGAGGATGGTCAATGGCGCAGTGACACTCCGTACGCCGTGCTGCACCGTGTGGCGTCCGATGGCGCCGTACACGGTATCGCGGCTGCGATGTTTGCCTTTGCCAAGGAGCGTGCCGATCACCTGCGTATCGACACGCATCAGGACAACCTGCCCATGCAGGGTGCCATCATAAAGGCCGGCTTTGAGCGCGCCGGTATCGTCTATGTGTCCGACAGCACGGCGCGTGTCGCGTTCGATTGGCTGCGCGAGGCGTAAAAGCCGGGCCTCATGGCAACAATTCACTCGAACGACAAATGGCCCCAAACGGGGCCAAATTTAGTTGATTGCGGCGCCTGGGGTGCTTGCCGTGTGGTTGATAGTGCTGCGCCTACGCGACTATTCCCTGGGCAGCTCGCTTCCACAGTGGCAACACTTGGTTGCGCCCTCGTTTACCTCTTCCAGGCAATAGGGGCAGATGGGCTTTGGGGTGGCTTCCTCGGTGGTGGCACCGGCGAGCCTGTCGCCACTCTCCTGCGCCTTGTTGAAGGCCTTGACGATGGCAAAGACGATCGCCGCCACAATCAAAAAGTTGATGCATGCACCGATAAAGGCGCCAAAGTCGATATTGGTGCCCGGCACCACCAGCCCCGAGATCTCGGTGGCGCTGCCGCCGGCAATCACGGAGATAAGCGGGTTGATGATGTTGTCGGTAAGCGAGGTCACGATGGCAGTGAATGCGCCGCCGATAATCACGCCGACGGCCATGTCTATCACGTTGCCGCGATTAATGAATTCCTTGAACTCGTTGAGCAATGCTTTCATGGTGGCTCCTCGCTGTTGTGAGGCTCGCGTTGTTACTGCCCCAGATGAACCCGGGCAGACAAAAAGGGGAGGTGCCGGCTTTCGCAAGGCGCGAACCTACGAAAATCGCCGCGCGGCAACGCGGGGCGATGAGCTCGGTCGGGGGATAGGGCCCGCTTCGCCCGCCGGCTCGTAAATTGTATCATCCAGTGTGGAACGAGGACGCCCGTTGCCGCGTGCGATGGGCTTGTAATAAGAGGAGAGCCATGTCGAAGCAGGCAGTCGTTGGAATCTTGGCGCATGTCGATGCCGGCAAGACCACGTTGGCCGAGGCCATGCTGTTCAACGCGGGTCGCATTCGCAAGCGCGGCCGCGTGGACGATGGCGATTCGCATCTGGACACTAACGCGATCGAGCGTGAGCGTGGCATCACGATTTTCTCGTCGCAGGCCGTGTTCGACCACGGCGATGCCCGCGTCATGCTCGTGGATGCACCGGGGCATGTCGATTTTTCTGCCGAGGCGGAGCGCACGCTGCGTGCCCTGGACTACGCGATTCTGGTGGTAGGCGCCAACGATGGCGTACAGGGGCACACCGAAACCCTGTGGCGCCTGCTTGCGCGCTATGACATCCCGACGTTCATCTTTATCAACAAGATCGATTTGGAGAATCCCGGCCGCGATGTTTTGCTGGCACAGCTTGGGCAGCGTCTTTCCGAGGGCTGCCTGGATGCCAACGAACTGCTGGCGGGCGGCACCGTTCAGGAGGATGCTGCTGCGTTAGACGAGGCGGCGCTCGAGGAGTTTCTTGAGGCGGGTGAGCTTTCCTCCGCGACGCTGTCGCGCATGGTTGCTGAGCGCAAGCTCTTTCCCTGCTTTGCCGGCTCGGCGCTCAAGGACCAAGGTGTGGACGAGCTGTTGGATGGTATATGCGCGCTGATGCGCGAACAGGCGTGGCTCCCGGAGTTTGCCGCCCGCGTCTATCGCGTCAGCCGCGGGGACCGCGGCGAGCGCTTGGCTTGGGTTAAAGTGACCGGCGGCACGCTGCATGCCAAACAGGCGATTAACGGACGTTCCGGTGCCGAGGCATGGGAGCAGAAGGTCGATCAGGTACGCATCTATAACGGCGAGAAGTATGAGCTTGCCCAAGAAGTTGCTGCTGGCGGCATTTGTGTCGTGACGGGCCTTGCGCACGTTCGCCCAGGGGACGCCCTGGGCGCGGAACCCGCGTGCGATGCGCCCGTCATTGCGCCGGTCCTCACCTATACGGTGCTTCCGGGCGAACACGATGTCCACGCGGTGTTCAAAGCGCTGACTGAGTTGGCGGACGAAGATCCCATGCTCGGCGTAAGCTGGAACACTCATCTTGAGCAGATTCATTTGCAGTTGATGGGCGCCGTGCAGCTCGAGGTCGTGCAGCGGGTGTTGGCCGATCGCTTTGGCCTTTCGGTTTCGTTTGAGTCTGGCGGCATCCTCTATAAGGAGACTATTTCGCAGCCGGTCGAGGGCGTGGGCCACTTTGAGCCACTGCGCCACTATGCCGAGGTGCATCTGCGCCTGGAGCCGTTGCCAGCGGGTTCGGGCGTGCAGTTTGGGACCGTGACCTCGACCGACGAGCTCGATCTTAACTGGCAGCGTTTGGCACTCACCAACGCCATGGAGCGCGATCACCTGGGTGTGCTGACCGGCTCGCCCATCACCGATGTGCGCATTACGCTCACGGGCGGCCGTGCGCATGCCAAACATACCGAGGGCGGCGATTTTCGCCAGGCCACGTATCGCGCGATTCGACAGGGACTCATGCAGGCGCGTGAGGCCGGCGCGGCGGTGCTGTTGGAGCCGTGGTACCACTTTGAGCTCGAGGTGCCGGGGGAGTGCGTGGGCAGGGCGTTGTCAGACGCTACGCGCATGGGTGCCGAGTACGAGCCGCCGACGATGGCGGGCGACCGGGCGAAGCTTGTGGGTCGCGTACCGGCATCCGAGGTGCAGGATTACGCGCTGGAGGTGGCTGCCTACACGAGTGGTCGTGGGCATATGTACCTAGAGTTCGCCGGTTATGCGGCTTGCCATGATGCCGAGCGCGTCATCGAGGCGGCCGCCTATGAGCCCGAGGCCGATCTGCCCAACACGCCCGATTCGGTCTTTTGCTCTCACGGCGCCGGTTACACGGTCAAATGGTACGACGTACCCGCCGCGGCGCACGTAAAGATCGATCCCGCCACCTTCCGCCCCTGGCGAGCAGCAGACGCCGAGTTTTTCGGCCACATGTGACAAAGGGACAGTTCCTTTGTCACATGCTATTGGTATAACTTGGTATAAGTTGGTATAACTATTGCCAGGGTTTGCCAATCCGAGGAGGCCGACATGAATCCAAATCCCTTTAAGCCAACGGCAGGCAAGCGGCCTCCGATGCTCATTGGTCGCGAGTCGGTCATCGAAGATTTCGAGGAAGGGCTCGATAACGGCGCCGGAGCGCCGGGTAGGCTCATGCTCATTACGGGAAACCGCGGCTGTGGCAAGACGGTTCTCCTGCGGGAGCTGCAACGTCTAGCCAATGAGCGCGGATGGGCGGTTGTCTCCGATTCCGCTTCGCTTGGCTTATGCGATCGCTTGGCCGACGCGCTTCGCTCGAATAAACCCGTTGTGACGTCAATGGAGCTCGGTCCGTCGTTTGGCCGGATGTCGGTCGAGGCGGCGCGAGCAAAGGGCGAGACGTTGCGAGGGCTGGTCAACGAGCGCCTTAAGAAACTCGGTCCAGGCAAGGGCATACTGTTTGCGATTGACGAGGCGCAATCGGCGTCTATCGAGGAACTGGCGGCTCTTGCCGTTCTCTATCAGCAGGTGCTTGGAGACCAGGATGCCACGGGCTTGTCAGATAGCGACCAGCGCGGTCTTGCGCTGGTGTTCGCCGGCTTACCCAGTATGGTTGACGATCTGCTCGAAGAGCCGAGCGTGACGTTTTTGCGGCGTGCCCAGCAGCGTACGCTGGGGGCGATATCCTTGCCCAAGGTGCGCGATTCATATATCCAGACGGTCAAAGACGCTGGTCTTTACGTTGACGCGGAGACAGCGGACCTTGCGGCACGCAAGAGCATGGGGCATCCCTATATGGTTCAGCTGGTGGGATATTACATGTGGCGGGCTGCTGTCCGGCGTGGCTCGCAGGTCATTGAAGTGTGCGATGTCGAGGCTGGCTACGCCGATGCCGTCTCCGAGTTCTATGAAGCGGTCGACGCGCCCCTGTATTATGGGCTGCGCAGTCCACAGCGCCTCTTTATCGAGGCCATGGCGGTTGACGAGGGCAAACCGACGCGCATGGCGGATATCATTGAGCGTTGCGATCGCACCCAGAGCTGGGCGAGTAAATATCGCGCAAGCCTGATTCGCGAGCGCGTCATCGAGGCTGCTGGATACGGCCTCGTCCGGTTTACCGTGCCCATGCTGGGCGTGTACATTCGCGATCGAGTTTTATGGCATGAGTAGGGTGATAAAGGTGACGGAACAGAAGATGAGCCCGCAGGCTATCGAGGTGCGTGGCGCGCGTGTCCATAACCTTAAGGACATCGATATTGATATCCCGCTGGGAAAGCTCGTGGGTATTGCCGGCGTGTCGGGTTCGGGCAAGAGTTCGCTGGCACTGGGGGTTCTTTATGCCGAGGGCTCGCGTCGCTACTTGGAAGCACTTAGCACCTATACTCGACGTCGCCTGACGCAGGCCGAACACGCCCAGGTGGACGAGGTGCTGCACGTGCCGGCGGCGCTCGCGCTGCACCAGCGTCCGAGCGTGCCGGGCGTGCGCTCCACCTTTGGCACTATGACCGAGCTCAACAACAGCCTGCGTCTGCTCTTTAGCCGTTGCGCCCATCACGTGTGCCCGCATTGCGGGGCGCGTGTGGAGCCGAGCCTTAACGTGGCTGCGGGCCTGTCGCTCACGTGCCCCGCATGCGGCCGCGAGTTCTACGCGCCGGGTGCCGAGGACCTTGCCTTTAACAGCGGCGGTGCGTGCTCTACCTGCGGCGGCACTGGTGTCATGCGCGAGGTGGACGAGGCGAGCCTGGTGCCCGACGAGTCAAAGACCATCAACGAAGGCGCGGTGCTTCCCTGGGGTACGCTCATGTGGGATCTGATGAAGCAGGTAGCCGGCGAGATGGGCGTGCGCACCGACGTGCCGTTTAACCAGCTCACGCCTCAAGAGCGCGACATCGTGTTTCACGGCCCCGCGGTTAAGAAGCACATTCTTTACGTTCCCAAGAACGGCGAGGGCGCCACGCCGCTCGACTTTACCTATTACAACGCCGTCTATACTGTAGAGAATGCGCTCGCCAAGGTTAAGGACGATAAGGGTTTAAAACGCGTTGCGCGCTTCTTGCGCGAGGGGCCATGCCGCGATTGCGGCGGCACGCGTCTCTCCGAGGCTGCGCGCCTGCCTCAGGTGCGCGGTATCAATTTGGCGCAGGCCGCGGCCATGACGCTAGGCGAGGCGATTGAGTGGGTGCGCGGGGTGCCCGCATCCTTACCGCCCGAGATGCGGCCCATGGCGGCGGATATCTGCGATTCGTTTTTGAGCACGGCCCGTCGTCTGGTCGACCTGGGTCTCGATTACCTTTCACTCGACCGCGCCGGTGCCACGCTCTCCACGGGTGAGCGCCAGCGCGTGCAACTCGCCCGCGTGGTGCGCAACAGATCGACAGGCGTGCTTTATGTGTTGGACGAGCCCTCGATTGGCCTGCATCCGGCAAATGTCGACGGCCTGGTTGGTGTGATGCGCGACCTGGTAGGCGACGGCAACACCGTGGTCGTTGTCGACCACGATACGCGCGTACTGGCGGAAGCCGACTATCTGGTCGAGATGGGCCCCGTCGCCGGAGCAGGCGGCGGTAACGTGATCGCTGCCGGTACAGTAGACGAGATCGAGCAATCGCGGGGCAGCCGCATCGCTCCGTTTCTGCGCGCAGAGCCCAAGCGCTTGCGCCCACAGGTGACTGACGACGAAATGTTCGACCAGGGCCACATCCGCATGGCGACCGATACCATCCATACCGTCAAGCCGCTCGAAGTCGATATCCCGCGCGGCCGCCTTGTCGCGGTGACGGGCGTTTCGGGCTCGGGCAAGACGACGTTGGTGCTCGAGACGCTCATCCCGGCACTCAAGGCACAGGCAGCCGGCGAGCGCCTGCCAAAACATGTGCGCTGGATCGATGCCGAAGGCATTGCGCGTGCCAACCTGATTGACGCCACGCCCATCGGTGCCAACGTGCGCTCGACGGTAGCGACCTATGCCGACATCCATGATGAGCTGCGACGCGCCTTCGCCCGTACGCCCGAAGCCAAGGCAGCCGGCTACAAGGCGGGCGCCTTTAGCTACAACACCGGCGCCTTGCGCTGCCCTACGTGCGATGGAACGGGCTCGATTTCGCTCGACGTGCAGTTTTTGCCCGACGTCGAGATCGTCTGCCCGGCATGTCGCGGTTCGCGTTATGCGGACGCGGCTTCGCGTATCCATCGTGAGGGCAAGGACGGGAGCTTGCTGACGTTGCCGCAGCTCATGGACATGAGTGTGGACGAGGCCATTGACGCCACACTGGGACTCAAGAAGGTTCAGACGCGTTTGCAGACCTTGCACGACCTGGGCCTGGGTTATCTCACGCTTGGCGAGCCCACACCGGCGCTTTCGGGCGGTGAGGCACAGCGCCTTAAGCTCGCGAGCGAGATGGGCCGCGTGCAGGATGATGCCGTATTCGTATTTGACGAGCCCACGATCGGCCTGCATCCGCTCGATGTTCAGGTGCTGTTGAACGTGTTTGACGGCCTCGTTGCCAAGGGCGCCACAGTTATCGTGATCGAACACGATCTCGACCTTATCCGTAACGCCGATTACGTGATCGACATGGGCCCGGGCGGTGGCGATGCGGGCGGGCAAATCGTCTGCGCCGGCGCGCCGGGCGACATCGCGGCCTGCCCCGCAAGCATCACCGGTCGCTACCTATAGCCGAATGTGATAAAGGGACTGCCTCTTTGTCACATTGATTTCTATTTCACGCATTGAGCCGCGAGATAGTCGCGGAAGAATGGCAATTCAAATGCGACGAGCCCTCGTCCTCGTTCTCCAATGATGCCGGCATCTATCATGCGGCGTCGGTAGCGGGAGACCTGCTGCGGCGAACGCTTAAGGCGCTCGACAAGGTCGGCGGTGGTGGACTCTTCCTCGTCATCGAGCATGGCGATGAGGAATCGCTTGTCCTCTGCAGTGAGTTCCCGATAGGTTGCCGCGAGGATTCGGTCGTCCATCTCGTCGCGCGCGATTTTGATTCCCAGGTCAAAGTCGCGTGACGAGATTTCCTTCGAATCGCTTGTGAGATCCCAGGCACGGTAGCCTACGAGTTGCAATAGGAAGGGAAAACCAGAGATCGAGCGAACGGCTCTATCGATTCCCTCAGCATCTGCCAGGCGATCGTTTTCCTGGATCGTGCGAATCAAGGCCTCGCGTACGTCATAGTCGGCAATGCGACCCAGATGATATTGTTGGGCGCGGCGAAGGAACGAGACCGTCTTGTGGTTCAGTAGCGTCGATACGTTGTTGGGAAGTCCCGCCATGAGCAGGGCGACGCGTTTCCCATCGGTCACAAAGTGCTGATACGTGGCTGCGAGCTGGATCATCTCGTCGAGTGTCGGGTCTACCTCGTCAACCGTGACGAGCAGACCGGTGCCAGCCTCGTTGAGCTGGTCGATGATGTCGCTCATGCGATAACGCCAGGTTGAGGCATCGTGAACGCGATTGACTTCGATGCTGCCGAGCGGTGCAATTCCGAGACCGGTGACTTCGAAGTGGTTGGACGAGTCGATGAGATGGGTTGCGGCGCGTTTCGCCCCGAACTCGATTTCCTCAAGCATTCCCGGGAGCGCGGTCGCCTTTACGGCTATCCAGCCGTGGGATTCCGCCCTTGTCGCGAGCGACGACATGAGAGCGGTTTTACCGGTTCCACGCGCGCCTGAGAAGATCGAGGTCAATTCTGGGCGCCTGCGCTGGCTCAAGAAGGCACGGTCCAAATCCCGAATAATCTGTTGTCTGCCGGCGAGATGGGCAGGAACCTCACCAAAACTGGGGGTAAACGGGTTCTCGAGATATTCCATAAAGCTCTCCTTTCACACCGCCGTTTAACTTCATTTTACTTTAGTTAATTCTGATTAAAAGTGAGGGCTCTTTATCTAGAGCATCAATTAGGCGTGTGTGCCATCGGCGCGGCGCTTGAATGTGACAAAGGGACAGTTCCTTTGTCACATTCCCGGAAAGCTTGTTTGGCGCAGGGCTTCGTAGAGGACGATGGCGGCGCTGTTGGAAAGGTTGAGGGCGCTGATGCGGTAGTCGTCCGGGTTGACGAAGTTGCCGCAGATATCCTGTTGAAGGATGGCCTCGTGGCTGTCCTCGGTATGCCCCAGCGATTCCTCGTGAGCTTCCCAAGCCTCGGCGTTATCGAGTGAGTCGCAATCGCGCAGCATCGGGATGCGCTCGCAACGCTCGGGCGCCGCGGCAAGCAGTGGCTCGGGAATGCCCGAGCTCTCGCTGCCAAAGACCAAAAAGTCGCCGTCGCGGTAGGTGCTTTGCGCATAGGTGCGGCGTGCCTTTTTGGTCAGCAAGTGCAGGCGCTCGTCGGCGGGGGAGAGGTCGTTGCGTGCAAGGAAATCCTCCCAGCCGGCATAGGTGGTCACGTCCAAGTTTTGCCAGTAGCCCAGGCCGGCGCGACGTACTGTCTTGTCGTCGAGCGAAAACCCCAGCGGCTCCACCAGATGCAGACGGGCGCCGGTAACCACGCAGGTGCGGCCGATATTGCCCGTATTGGCCGGAATCTCGGGCGCATACAGCACAATGTTGAACATGAATCTCCTTGGCTCAGAACGAAAAACCACCACGAAGGGCACCTTCGTGGTGGTTTAGTGGTTACGCAGGCGGAAAAATACCCGCTTGGATAAACCTAGGCGCGGTGCCAGTCGGTCAGGCAGGCATCGAGGGAGGCGATGAGCGCATCCTTGTCCATGTGACGGCCGATGATGCACAGGCTCGTCATACGGTCGCCCGTCTCGTCGTCCCAAATCTGCATGATCTCGGGGTTCTCGTCGATAATCTTCTGCTTCTCGCCCTCGGGCGCGGAGTCAACGAACAGACCGTTCTCCATCAGGCGCATCTGGTGGCCAGCCTGCTCAAACATGTAGCACATGTCCGGATCGCCGGTCTGCCACAGCGGGCCCTTGACGCGGATGACCTCGTCGGGCCACTCCTGCTCAACAAAATCGGTGAACTTCTGCAGGTCAAACGGCTTGCGGCGCGAGTAAACAAAGGTCTCGATGTCGTACTCGAGCACCTCGGGGTCATCGTGCTCCTCGGGATGCTCCATGGCATCGATCCAGGCGGCGGAGTTGTAGGCGCGCATAAAGTCGAAGCGGTCGGTGTCGAGCAGCTCCTCCATGGGGACCTCGCCGTTTTGGGCCTCGACGATCACGGCGTCTTTCTGCAGGCTGCGCACGATGGCCTTAAGCTCGGCGATCTGCTCAGGGCTCACGGTATCGGTCTTGTTGAGGATCAGCGTGGAGCAGAACTCGATCTGCTGGATGAGCAGACTCTCGATGTCGTCCTCGTCGATATCCTCGGCCAGCAGGTCGCGACCGCCGTTGAACTCGTCGTACATGCGGGCGCAGTCGACCACGGCCACGATGTTGTCGAGCGCGAGCTTGGGCTCGCCGCCCACCTTGGCCTCGTCGCAGAAGCTCGAGATGGTGTAGGCGATGGGGATGGGCTCGCAAATGCCCGAGGCCTCGATGATGATGTAATCGAAGTTGCCCGAATCGGCGATGCCCTGCAGCTGGTTAGCAAGGTCGTCCGAAAGCGTGCAGCAGATGCAGCCGTTGGTGAGCGGGATGAGGTCGTCGGTCTCGGAAAGGCCGCCGTCGGCGATAAGGCTGGCGTCGACGTTGATCTCGCCGATATCGTTGACGATCACGGCGGCGCGGATGCCGCCGTCGTTAGCGAGGATGTGGTTGAGCAGTGTGGTCTTGCCGGCACCGAGGTAGCCGGTAAGCATGATGATCTTCACGGGTTTGTTGGGCATGTGCCCTCCTTTGTTAGACATGGCTTACAGTTGAATCTTATGCCAAACGCCTGCTCTTATACCCACGCGTCGGCAAATAACACAAGCTACTCCCAGGCTCCCCATACATCGGGGCAATAACCGACGGTGGCCTTTTTGCCGTTGCGCACGATGGGCTCGGCTAGAACCTGCTGGTTCTCGAGCAGCTTGTCGAAGCGCTGGCTGGGGGTAAGGTGCTGGATGAGTGCGAGCGTCTCCTCGTCCTTGGCCTTGGGGTTGAGCAGCTTGTCGATGCCGCCGACCGCCTGCATCACGCTCGTGAGCTCGCCCTTGCTCATCTCCTTTTCCTTAAGGTCAATAAACTGCACCTTAATGCGGCGCTCCTTAAAATAGCGCTGGGCCTTCTTGGTATCGAAGGACTTCTTGGTGCCAAAAATCTGGATATTCATGTTCCGCCGTTCTATCGAATGAAGTTGGTCGTTGCGCGATCGGCTTCGGGCGCGTTGATACCGGCGGCCTGTCCTGCCTCGATGCAGCGCAGGAGCCAGGCCATGTTTTTGCCGATGTTTCGCATGGTGGCAAGGCCCTCGGCATCCCCATCGGCGTCGCCGGGCACGCGGCCAAACACGTTGTTCCAGTACGTGGACGCTACCACAGGCATCTGGTTGATGGTGAAGTACTTATTGAGCACGTCGAAGGTCGTCGACGTACCGCCGCGACGGGCGACGGCGACGGCAGCGCCCGGCTTGTGTGCAAAAGCTTTGCTACCGGCATAGAATGCGCGATCGAGTGCCGAGAGAATGCGTCCGCTGGGGTGCGCATAGTAGACGGGTGAGCCAAAGACGAAGCCATCTGCCTGCTCGGCGGCAGCGATGAGCTCGTTCACCACGTCATCGTCAAAGGTGCAGCGACCGCCAAGCTTGCCGCACTGGCCGCAACCGATGCAATCGCGAATGGGCTTGGCGCCCAGCTGAAACACCTCGGTATCAATGCCTTCTGCATTAAGTTGCTCTGCGACCTCGGCGAGTGCGCGGGCGGTGTTGCCGTTTGCCTTGGGGCTGCCATTGACCAAAAGAACCTTCATCACAAACTCCCTCTGCTTTTGGTGACTTCTGCAGAGGATTATCGCACGATGGGGGAGGCAGCGCGGGCGCGGCGCTAATCCAGTTTGGTACCTGGCACCCGCACGGCTTTCCCAAGCAACGCTTTGAGCTCGTTCAAAATGGAAACGGGCTGACGGTCGACGCCGTCCAGATGGAGCGTGGCCACGCGAATGGGCGGCTGATATTCAAGTGAGCCGATGAGCACGGGAGAGCCCAGGAACCGTTCGATGTCGTTTGCGATCTCGTCGATTGCCTCGGGGCCGAGCTCATCGAAGAGTGCCACGAACGTTGGTCCCGTCGAGCGGAACAGGCGGCCCTTGCCCCGCGAACAATCCATGAGGCAGGCGGCGCTTTCGACGAGCACGCGGTCGCCTGCATCGAATCCAAAGCGGGCATTGACCTCGGCGATATCGTCGACCTTAATGGCAATAAAGCCTGCCTCGCGCGCCACGCGGCGCATCTCTCCAATGGCGTTGACCAGGGCGTGAATATCGCCCAGGCCGGTCACGGAATCAGTCGTATCTGCCAAGCTTCGGTTGATGATAATGCCCACATACATGCTGGGCTCGGTATCGGTGCCGTCCAAGCGGTAGCCCGTGCAGTCGCAAAGCGCGTACGCTCCGGTGGCATCCATTACACGATACTGCATGTAGTGGAAGTGCCACGTGCCGTTTATCACCATGTCGAGCTCGGCGCGTACGTTGTCGCGGTCCTCGGGGTGTACGCGGGCAAGCCACATATCGACCGAGTTAAAAGGGTGCTGGGAGGGCAGGTCAAAATCGCGTACGGCGTTGACCGACCATTGCGATTCGCCCGTATCGAGATTGAGGATAAACGGATAGCGCGTCTCGGAGCTCATAGAGATCGCTTGGAATACGCGGTCGTTGCACGGAAGCTGCTCGGCAATTGGGTGCTGCGGCGCGTCATTGTCTTTCGGCTGCTGCACGCGATGCATAAGCTTATAGCGATACATCTTGCGATCGGCATCCATCGTCATCTGGCGACGCGTGTCGCCGGCAAGTGGATTGACGCGCGAGCAGCCAAAGCTAAAGCTACCGATCATGGGCGCCTTGCCGTCCGAGCTCGCCTCGATCAGTCCGGTACGTACCTGCTCCAAGCGCTGCTCGAGTTCAGTCTCGTTTGCGGAGGGCGAGATAAGCACAAACTCGTCTCCACCGATACGGAACAGCATCTCATCGTTCTCCATGGTTTCGGAGAGCGTGCGGCAGATGCTCAGAATATAGCGGTTGCCTTCGGCGTGGCCGAACCTATCGTTGCAATGCTTGAGATGGTCGATGTCAATATAGGCGCAGGTAAAGGGTTCGCCTTTGCGCCAGAGTTGCTCGACGTGACGGTCGAATCCGTTGCGGTTGCCCAAGTTGGTGAGCGGATCGATATAGGCGTTGCGCTCAAGCAGCTGGCGCTCTTGTTGCAGGATGGCATGCGTCTTTTGCAGTTGCTCACCAACGGCGCGTAGCTCAGCAGGCAGCGCGGCAACATCGAGTTCAGCGGTCGAGACGCCGTTCGCAAGTCGCTGAAGATAGGCAATAATCGATTGCTCGCCCAGGCGATATGACTCGTTCATGATGGATAACCTCCTTGGGCGGAACAACGGTTTGTATCATATCCCCAATTCGGTTTGAATTGGGGATATAAGTTAGCTAATGGAGACAAATGTCCCCTTCGACGGTGGCGTTTTGCGCGCGAGCGTATCAGTTGTTATTGCCACCATCGAGCAATGCCTCAAAATCCTTCGCCGGCATGGGACGGTAGTAGAGGAAGCCCTGAGCGTAGCGGGCGCCCATTTGTCGTAGCATGTTTGCCTGCTCATTTGTCTCGACGCCTTCAACCACGACGGGCAGATGGAGCGACTGCGCCATCTCGAGCATCGATGACACGATCTGCGCGCTGCGGCCTTGATCGCGGTCGGTGGGCACAAAGGTGCGGTCGAGCTTGATGACGTCGACGTTGACGTTCTTGAGCATCGCGAGCGTGGACTGGCCGGTGCCAAAATCGTCCATGTAGGTCGAGAAGCCACGGGTGTGCAGATCCGCGGTCAGCTTATCCACGGCCTCGGACTCTCCGGTATAGGCGGTCTCGGTGATCTCGATGTGCATGAGTTCGGGCGGCAGGTTGTACTGGGCGGCGAGCGACCCCATATGCTCGGCGACATCGCAGGCAAGAATGTCTACGCGCGACACATTGAGGGAAATCGGAACCACGCGAAGACCGCGATCGAGACGCTCGCGCAGCCACGAGGCGACACCCTGCCAAATGTACTTGTCGAGCGTCACTACAAAGCCGCTTTCCTCGAGTGCGGGGATAAACGTTGCGGGCGAAATGAGAGAGCCGTCCTTGTCAATCCAGCGGGTGAGTGCTTCGGCGCCCATAATCTCGCCGGTTTCCATATCGACCTGGGGCTGAAGATAGTACGTGATGCGACCATTTGACAGCGCGTACTGGAATTCGGTCAGCGTGCGGTTGAACACGATTTCGCGCTTGTACTCCTCGGGGCAAAAAATGGCAATGCGCTCCTTAAAGTCGTTTTTTGCGCGCCGATTGGTAAACATGGCCTTTGCCTGCGCATCGATGGTGATCTCCTCATTGGAATCGATGGGGTAAACGCCCATGGACGGCCAAAAACCTACGCCGCCATCATGCCTGGCTACTGCCTCGCGAACGCGGTTGTAGATTTGATGGACGGTGATGTGCTTAAAGGGGATGAGTACGCAAAAGTCATCTTGGCCCCAGTACCCTGCGACGCCCATATCGGCATTCTCGATGTCCTTGAGGACCGTGCCCACATCGGCAAGCAGGCGGTCGCCTTCGGCCTGTCCATACCATTCATTAAACAGGCGCATGTGGCCCATGTCGATCGTGGCGATGCACCAGGTGCCGTTGCGCCTTGCCTCGAGAAATGCGTTGGCGCGCCGCATAAACTCGATGGGTCGATAGAGACCCGTGAGCGAGTCGATACGTTCGGCTATGGCGCTTTTGCGCTCCGCCTCGGGTATGGGGAGGCTGTCGTTGGGAAAGAGCCCGCCGGCCGTGCGAAGGCGACGGTCGAGTTCGCCTAAAACGGCGGTCGCTTGATGGGTTAAGTGCTCGTAAAAGGCCGGGACGACAAGGCAGACGGGAGTAATGGTGTCGCCTGTGATTCGAACAGGAGCGAAAACGGCCTCTTTAAGGTGGCGGGTCAGTTGCTCGAATGCCTCGTGGTCTAGGTCGTTGCTGAGCACGACGAACTGAACGCTTCGTGAACGGTAGACCCGGCTCCTGCCGCGAGTGATCGACAGCATGCGGCCTGCGTATTCGGCAAGCATGTTGTCGACAGCCTCGGCCCCGTAGAGCTCGTTGAGCTTTGTCGTGCCACGAACGCGCACCGCTATAAGCCCTGTCTCGCAACGATCGCGGCGGCAGGCGTCGATGGCGTTGGCCAGCATGCGCTGCGTTCCGAGGCCTGTGGCGGCGTCGACGGTTTCGGCAAGTGAGTGGTTGACGAGCTCGCCGACATAGAGCGAGGGGACATTTCCGTCGCCGTCGATACGAAACCCGCGAGCACGGCAAAGGACGTAGTCGCCGACGGCGTTGCGCACACGATACTGCATGACGCGACGGTGCTTGGTGCCGTTGTAGACTTGGTCGATGTCGTTGATGCAGGCCTCAAGGTCGTCGGGATGGACGCGCGTTTTCCAGTAATCGCGACAGTTGTCTATGTGCTCTGAGGGAAGGCCAAGATCGCGCAAGGCACCTTGTGACCAAAGGGTGCGATGTTTGTCCAAGTTCTCGATAAAGAAATAACGGCCCTCGTTGAGCATCGAAAAGGCGTCAAAAATACGATCGCTTATTTCGAAGTCGTCGGCGTGAACTTGCGTGATATTGCGTCGATCGAGGTGCATGGCATGACGTAGCTTGTAGTCGTACATGCGATGGTCGGCATCGAGCGTCATGCGATTGGAAGCTTCGCCCAGGGCGGGGTCGGCATGTGACACTCCGTAGCTAAACGAGCGGGGCATCTCGGAATCGTTGTTTTTGAGCAGAACCGTTCGGCAGTGTTTCAGACGTTCGGCGAGGTCGTCCTCGGTTGCAATCGTAGATAGGATGGCAAACTCGTCGCCGCCTATGCGAAACGCCGCTTCGCCCACCTTCATATACAGCTTAAGATAGAGACTTACCTGCAAGATATAGCGGTTGCCCTCGTCATGTCCAAAGACGTCGTTGCAGTGCTTGAGATTGTCGATATCGATGAACGCCATGGTAACGGGGGCGTCCTGCTCCCAGAGCTCTTCGAGGGAACGGGCAAAGCCGCCACGGTTGCCAAGCCCGCTAAGCTGGTCGGTAAAGGCGGTCCTGATCAGATCCTCCTGCCGCTCGAGAAGGTCGCGGACGGTCTTTTCGAGCGTTTCGGTGTAATTGCTGACAGTTTCCATGTTCTAAGCGACTTTCTGAGGTCGGGGCGGATTGCGTCGGGCGAGCTCGTTGTGTACACGCGTCGTTGCTCGGCGCTTTGCATGTATCCAGGCCCCCGCCTTGCCGCGTTGTTGAGTTAATTTGCCGGCTAATGTTCGCTGTTGATAACAGCTGAGTAGTGTAAACAATAGTGCACAATTATATATGGGTGCACATGCTGTGGGCGGCTATTATTCGACAAGCGGTAGCGCGACGATGCGATGTTCGATAAAAATGCGACTGGGACGATATATGTTGACGGGTATACTTGTCCCGTTTTAAAACGCAGGAACGGAGATGGTCGCATGGCACAGCCAAATATGACGCGCACGGTGGGGCTGGCGCTCGAGGGAGGCGGCTACCGCGGTATGTATACGGCGGGCGTGCTCGACGTTTGGATGGAGCACGGCTTAACTTGCGACCATATGGTGGGTGTCTCGGCGGGCGCGGCGTTTGGCTACAACTTTAAATCGCGCCAGATCGGCCGCGCCATTCGCTACAACAAGGCTTATTGCGCCGACAAGCGCTATGCGGGTGTAGCAAGCTGGCTGCGGACCGGCGATATGTTCAATGTCGATTTTGCCTATCACGAGGTGCCTATCGAGCGCGATCCCATCGACTTGGAGGCGTACCGCGCCTGCCCCATGCGATTTACGTGCGTGTGTACCGATATCGAGACGGGCAAGGCCGTCTATCACGACCTGCCCTATGGCGATGAGCGCGATATCGAGTGGATCCGGGCGTCGTCGGCGATTCCTGTGGCGACGCGTCCCGTTGCTATTGACGGGCATAAGTATCTGGATGGTGGCGTGGCTGACTCTATTCCCAGCGCTTGGCTGTTTGCGCAGGGGTATGACCGCAATATCGTGGTACTCACGCAGCCGGCGGGCTTTGTGAAGCAGCCCAACAGCGTGATGCCCATGCTGCGTCGCGTGTTCCGTCACTATCCGGAGTTTGTCGCAGCGCTTGAGCATCGGCATGAGGTCTACAATGCCACGCTCGATGATTTGGCACGTCGCGAGGCTGCCGGCGATATCTTTGTGGTGCGTCCGAGCGAATCGGTGAAGGTGCCGTCGCTGTGTCGTGAGCCCGATGAGCTCGAACGCATCTACCAGATCGGCCGCCACGATGCGGAGGCGACTTTGCCGGCGTTGGAAGCGTATCTGGCGGGGTAGAGCAAACTGCCGTGGCCTCGGCGGAAAGCGCGTCCCAGGTTTTGCGCTCAGAACGGGTTGCAGTTTCCCAAACGGTGGGGTTTCGGAAAGTACGTCCCGGAATATGCGTTCAGACTGGGATGCAGTTTCCCGTTGAGCCTCTATATGGAAAGCGCGTCCCAGAATGGACGTCCAAACTGGGATGCGCTTTCCGTTATTGAAGATGTGAGGCTGCGGAGCAACTGCTCGGCCTAGACTTATGCCTGCTGCCAGGTGTCGACAAGCTCCTTGGCCGCGGCGTGGGGGTCATCGGCGCTGCAGACGGCACTCACCACAAAGCTGTCTCTTATACACATCTCCGAGCCCACGAGACCGGAGCCTATCTC